>DSBH01000227.1 GCA_011056825.1 Deltaproteobacteria bacterium
ATCAGGAGCTGGCGCCGGACACGGTAATTTCAACCAAAGACGAAGAACAGCGGCTATCAGCTGCGGAGCCAGCTGCGAGCACCGGCCGGCCGGGCGTCGTGGAAAATAACGATGGTGAGGATGAGTATCAGAAACACCTGGAAGCGGTACAGAGTTTCTGCAGTTACCTTGACGAACAGGACTACGTAAAGAAATACGATGTTACCGAAGGTATCTATTCCAGGATGCTCGCGGTTATCAACAAACTTTCGCGGCACACGCCGTCTCCCGTGGCGGAGACCAGCGATACGATGCGGCTTACCTCCAACCTGTTTCATTTTTACCGGGTCATGGGAAGAAAAGACACGCTGCTGGCCGCGGAAATTCTACTGAGGGAACGGGACCGAATGGAAGCGATGTTCCCTCATCTTTATGGCTGGTTGATGCTTGACTACAGGCATCCCCGTCCCCGTACAGCGGTTTCTATCGAAACACTCTACGAATATGGCGCCTATTTTCTGACCAGTCTCGGAGGCCGTTCTTACCTGGCGAGACGGGATTCAAAAATCGGGTTCCTGGTTCGTTATTATTCGTTGCTGGTTGTTGAACAGGCAGACGCGCAACAGAAAAATTATTATGGTGTCGATCTTCTGCCCCACGCGAAAATGCTTGCCGTCGACGCGACGGTTATCAGCGGCCTTGAACAAAAACCGCGTTACGAGGCGAAACTGAAAGAAATCAGGGAAAAATTGCTTACGAGGTGAAGCGGGACAGGACGCCCCGGTTCCGACGGTACCAGAACTTCGGCATGACGTGATAAAGCGCCCGCGAAAGGGGACCGATATATTCTCTTTTGCGGAGGTCGAACTGGCAGGCCTGGATGATCTGTTCGCGGATCTCCTGTTTGGTTTCCCCCTCGTTGAAAATCCGGTAGGTGCTTCGGAAGAGGGGACTGTACATATTTTTCTTTTCCAGATAACGGTGAACGTTCCTGATGGTATTGGGACCTTCCGGCGTTCCGTCGATTTTTTTCAGGACGTTCATGTTGGTCTCGATCGGATTTCCGTTATAACACTCGTAAAAAAATTTGCCGTAGCGGTAATTCTTGCTTGCCATCGAGGATATCGTCACGTACATGTCGCCTACCCCCGCCTGGCTGTAGAATGCCTGGAAGCTGCCTCCCAGGATTCTTGACAGAGCCCTGGTCTCGACGCCGGCCCGGGCAAAAATCGTACCCCCGATTGAGCGGCCGAGATCGATCTGGTCGATGGCGCCCTTCAGGTTCGCCACGATATTCTTGAGTGCGCCGCAGGCTTCAACGCCCACAGGATCGAAGTTATAAAAGCAGCTTATTTCCCGCCGGTTCTGCCTCAGTAATTTTTGAACCATGAGAGACGGTGCTTTTCTGCCGGCGACCGACAGGCAGACGGGGTTTCCCTGGGCGATATCGATATCGAAGAAGGGACCGCCGACACACACAAGGTCGTATTTTTGCTTGAGGTCGAAAAAATGATTGTGAATCAACTGCGACGGCGTGATCAGCTCGCGGGTTTTTTCGTCCGAGGCGAGTCCCTTGATCGGCGAAATGAAACAGGTTGATCCGGATTTTCTCGCTATCAGGGGGCGCAGGTAGTTCAGTATTTCCGGAAGCCTGGGCATGGTGACAGAGAGAATAATAAAATCATTTTCCTGCACGAGCCGTTCGAGGTTGTTGGTGGCCGTCACCAGGTTCGGCAAACGGGGGACCTCGCCTGACCGTCCGGGCATGTCGGCAAGGCTCTGTGTGAAATGGCGAGGATTAAGGTGTTCCGTATTGATGGCATGGCACAGGTCCGTGTCGTGATGGAAAAGCATGACTTTTTTCCCGTCTCGCCCGAACTTGTAGGCAAAAGCCGTTCCCAATCGTCCCGGGCCTATAATGCCGATGTTTGACGGGTCAAGATTTTTCATGACAGCCTGAAAAGACATTGTAATGTTTTCCCTGTCCGGAACCGTGTTCCGGGGCTTTCGGGAAAATATTCCCGGTGAAATCACTGCCGTGCGCGCGAAATATTATTCCTGCGCTCGAGCCAGGTAAAATAGGCTTGCAGGACGTACACGGTGTCCTGGATATTACGATACACGGGAAATCCCGCCTGTCTGATGGTGTTGTAGGTGGCGATGCGCACCCGCTCAATATCGACATTATCCTCGGTAAAATTCGCCAGAATGGGTATGACGGTCTTCTTGACGTCCCGCGCCATGTCAAGGATGGTTTGCTCACTGTTTTTCACGTTGAGAAAAAGTTCGACCGCGGCGATGTAGTCAACAGAGAAGTACGGTACGATAACATCAATGCCGTCATCGTCGTCGAGCGCCTTCATGGTGTGGGCCATGACGGCGAGATCGAAACCGTACGCGCCCAGGTCTACGGGATTGACCGTCGAGGTGTTTACATCTTTTATTTTTTCGAGGATTTTTTTCTGCGTTCGATCCTGGAGTTCGGGCATTTCAAGCCCGGCTCTCACGGCTATATCGGAAAAAAGAACGGACATGCCGCCACCGGCTCCGAGAAAGCCGACACGCCTGCCGGAGGGGACCCGCCTTGTTGTTCCCAGCATGACCAGGTCCATCATGTGATCGAAATTTTCCACGAGGATGGCGCCGTGTTGACGGGCGGCTGCCGACCAGATCGTGTAATTCGACGCCATGGCGCCCGTGTGGCTGGAGGCCGCTTTGAAGCCCTGACTTGTCTTGCCGCCTTTGAGGATGATAACGGGCTTTTTCTCTGTGGTTCTCTTCAGGGCGGCGAGAAACTTCTCCGTATCCTTGATGTCCTCGATGTAGCACGCGATAAGTCTGATAGTGTCGTCGTCGGCGAAGTAATCAAGAAAGTCTTCGACCCGTATGTCTATCTGGTTTCCGTAGGACACCACTTTGTTGATCCATATTTTCCTCGTCATCGCGAGGCTCATGAAGTTCCCGGTGATTCCGCCGGACTGGCCGAGAAACGCGACCGAGCCGGGCGACTGTTCCTGGGGAAGATAGCCATAATTTATTTTCGATTCGGTGCAGTGCACGCCGACGCAGTTGGGACCGATGATCCGCACGCCTCCCTTATGTGCTTCCCGTACCAGTTCTTCTTCCAGTTCCCGGTTTCCCGATTCCCCGAATCCGGAAGTAAAAAAGTGAACGAACTTGAATTTTTTGCGCGCGGCTGCCCGAATAATGTCGATGGACTGTCCGACCGGGGCGGCGACGATTGTCAGGTCGATTCCATCGGGAAGCTCGTCTATGGAAGAAAAAGCGGGCGTTCCGTTGATTTCCTTGTGCTTGGGGTTTACGGGATACAGAGCGCCCCGGTACCCGGCGCCCTGTATGGTGTGAAAGTAGGGGATCTTCCCGCCTCCGAGAGACGCGGATGCGCCGATAACAGCTACACTTTCAGGATAAAAAAGTCTGTCAAGATCCATCTTATGTCGACTCCTTGAATGTTGCAGAAGATTCCTACGAACCATTGCAGGGTCAGATCAGTGCTGCGTTCCTTATCTATCAGAACAATCTTGATAGTCAACCGAAAACTCTGAAAAATGATTCGCGAAGATCGGCGGAAACAATACAAGGTATGGAATTTGTATTATTATTTTGACATAGACATGTAAATGCTCTACAAGGGACCAGCCGACCGGGTGTCATAGCGGTCCGTGAAAAGGCCGACTTACAAGAGATGGAGAATTACTGTTTATGTATGAAGCGAGCGACCTGAGAAAAAACCTGAAAATTCAGATCGACGGAGAACCTTACGTGGTGACCGATTTCCAATTCGTCAAGCCGGGGAAAGGCCAGGCCCTGTATCGGTGCAAGCTTAAAAACATGATCACCGGGTCGCAGTTCGAGCGAACCTTTCGCTCCGTGGACTCTTTTGACGAGGCCGATCTTCAGGAAAAAAAGATGCAGTATCTTTACAGTGAAGAGAACAAATATTGTTTCATGGATAATGAAACGTTCGAACAGGTGTACCTGACGGCGGGCCAGGTGGCCGAAGCGGCCGATTTTATGGTTGAGAACGTGGATGTGGATATCCTTTTCTTCGGAGACAAACCCCTGGGAATTACCCTGCCGAACTTCGTCGATCTCACCGTTACCAAGGCGGACCCGTGGGTAAAGGGCGACACGGCCGCGGGCAACGCCAAGCCCGTCGTCGTGGAAACGGGATACCAGCTCCAGGCGCCCCCGTTCGTTGAAGAAGGCGAGAAAATCAGGATCGACACCAGGACGGGGCAATACGTTACCCGTATCAAGGACTAGCATTCCCGATGGACGAACAGTGGCGACTGGCGCGGAAAAGCGAAGCCCTGAGAATCCGCTCCGCCGTGATTCAGGCTGTTCGCCTTTTTTTCATTGATCGCGACTTTCTGGAAGTGGAAACGCCGCTTCGAATTCCCGAGATCGCCCCCGAGGCGCACATCGAAGCGCCGGCCTCTGAAAACTGGTATCTCCAGACATCACCGGAACTCTGCATGAAACGTCTCCTGGCGGCCGGTTACCCACGATTGTTTCAGGTTGCCAGGTGTTTCCGAAAAAATGAGCGGGGACAACTTCATCTTCCCGAATTCACCATGCTCGAGTGGTACGAAAAGGGGGCCTGTTACCTGGACCTCATGGAGCGCTGTGAAGATTTGATAGGGTTCATAGCGGAGAAACTGGATCGGGGAGACGTTCTTGTCACGGCCGAAGGCCGGCGGATTTCGCTGGAGAAACCCTGGGAGCGTCTGTCCGTCACGGAGGCATTCCGCCGCTACACTTCCCTGACGCCCGAAGAGGCCGTTGCGCGGGATCGTTTCGACGAGGTCATCGGTTTCGAAATAGAACCGAACCTGGGACGCGGCAGGCCCACTTTTCTCTATGATTACCCCGTGAGCCTGGGTTCGCTGGCTCGGTTAAAGCGGGACGATCTATCTGTTGCGGAACGGTTCGAGCTTTACCTGGACGGGATTGAACTGGCGAACGCCTTTTCTGAACTGAACGACGAGGTTGAGCAGGGGCGGCGTTTCGAAAAGGAGCAGCAGCGGCGCTCCACCGCCGGCGTAACTGTTTACCGGGAGCCGGAACGATTTCTTGCCGCGCTGCCGCTTCTCCCCGATTCTGCGGGTATCGCGTTGGGCCTTGACCGGCTGGTTATGCTGTTCGCGGGATCATCTCGCATCGACGACGTTGTCGCCTTTACGCCGGAGATGCTTTAAAAATAATCATGCTGACGGAATGACGGATTGAGGCGGATAAGATGCTATTTCCGCGATACTTCTTCCAGTGCCAGTACAGCGGCGCCGATGGCGCCGTTCACTTGGGCCCGGGGGGACACTTCGATGGGCATTTCCAGTTTTCTTTCAAGAGCTTTTACGACGCCCACGTTCCGGGCGACGCCGCCGGTCATCATGAGAGGGGGGCGAACACCGGCCCGGTGGGCGAGGGTGGCGACCCGCGCGGCCACGGATTCATGAATGCCGGCGATAATGTCTTCCCGCATCTCCCCTTTTGCGATAAGCGATATCACTTCAGACTCGGCGAAAACGGTACAGATGCTGCTGATCCGCGAAGGCTTGCTCGAGCGAAGCGACAGGGGACCGAATTCATCAAGGTCCACTTCCAGCGCCCGCGCCATGACTTCGAGAAACCGGCCAGTACCGGCGGCGCACTTGTCGTTCATGGCGAAATCTTTTGTCTTTCCCAACTCGTCGATCACCAGGGCTTTGCTGTCCTGACCTCCCACGTCGACGACGGACCGCACGTCGGGGTTGAGATAATGTGCGCCGGCCCCGTGACAGATGATTTCAGTCAGAGTTTTTCCGCCGAAATCGGCGCTGTTGCGCCCGTAGCCTGTTGCAACGACGGCTGCTAAATCGGCCGACCGGAGCGAGTATTCCCGAAGCAGTTCGTCCAAAACCCGTCGTCCCGCCTCTGATGGATTGTACCCCGTGAGAATAATCTTAGTTCCAATGATGCCGTTTTCATTGATAACGGCCGCTTTTGTCGTAATTGACCCTATGTCAATGCCCGCGGTATACACGGTTACTTTCCCCCTTCCCGTCAGGCCCGATTTCTGATCAGTTCCATGAAAGCATCGATTCTTGTTTCGGTCTGGGCTTCCGAAAAACTGCGCTCGTCGACCATGTGCGACTCGATCAAAAGGCAGGGGATGCCCAGGCGTTCCCGGACCATGCGCTGTATGTCATACTGGCCGAAGGAATAGGGCTTGCAGCTTCTATTTGAGTGCATAACCAGGCCATCCACGGAATATTTTTCCGCCATTTCGATGATGGTGTCCGCCATCTGGTCCACGCCGATATTGAGATACATGCGCGTGTATCCCTCGGCCATGGAATCGAGAAAATTTCCATCCTCGATGTAGCGCAATGACCTGCACCAGGCGGTATTATAGGTGTCCGCCACGAGGGCGGCGTCATGGGCGGCGAATTTGTTCGACAGCCATTTGAGGCGGTACCAGATGGGAAGATTGTCCCACAGAAGCCGGTAGTGTTCGTTGGGAACGGCTCCTATTCCTTTTGCCACGCGGTCTTTCATTTCAGCGAGTAAGTCGCGGTAATAGTCGACGGCAACCTGGGTGCCCCGCAGGGTGACGATGAGGGCCAGGTGATAAAAACCGTCAAAGGCCGTAAGAGGCGACGGCCTCGAGGCTGCAGTGTCCAGGACGGCCTGCCAGTATCGCTGGCCTTCCAGGGACAGCTTACCCACGTGGTCCATTCGGTCGTAGTCAAGTTTTTTCCCTGTTACCTGCTCCAGGAACGCCACGTACTCGAGCACCTGCTGTTTGACGTAGCGTTTCGATTCTTCATGATAGTCGGTGTGGCACATGGGAGTGTCGAAGATGAACAGCGGAACGTCGAAGTAGCGGGCCAGCACTTCGTACCACTTCATGACCGTACCGCAGATGTTGTTACAGGCCACGAGCATGTCGGGACGGGGAAGACCGCCGATGGGACCGCCGTTCGTCACGGAGGAGGCGATATCGGATCGGGCGTACGAACAGAGATCTCCGCTGTAGCCCATCGCCTCTGCCTGTTCGCAGAGGGCGCCTCCCATCTTGGAAGCCCCGATCATGGCGCCGTGATTTTCAGGATAAACGGGAATAATATCCATGGCGATCAGCGGCTCTACGGGACCGCCGCTGGTTATCCACGCGACCTGTTTCCCCGAATCCGCGGCCGTCTTCGCCTCAATGTAATAGCCGGTCATGATCTCTTTCATTTTCGCGTCCATGGCTATGGGCGGTGACTGGATTCCACGAGTTTTTTTATCGTCGGTCATGAGAGACTCCTTAATTATTCAGAGCGTGTAGATAAAAGTTTCAAGTCTGGTCGTGAGCTGGCCCTCCGGTGGAAGGCTGTCCTCGACCTCGATCAGCGTGACGGGGATATTTTTTGCCTCGAGGTATTCCTTGAGATAGGGATAATCGAAGGCGTGGGGATCACAGAACTTGAGCAGAAAAAATATTATTCCCTGCACTCCATGTTCTTCGGCCATCGACGCGAGCGCTTCAGCCCGGGCCGTATTGGACAGGTGTTTTGATGGACAGGGACGACGTTCGAAATATCTTCGGGCAATCGCCTTCACAGGATCTCCCGAGGGATCGATGAATCCGTCGAAAGCACGCGATCCCGTGCACAGATCATCCCATACAACCACGCCGCCTAAATTTTCCACCATGGAGTAGAAATCGGGATGATCGCAGAGGCTGCCCGCCACGAGAAGACGTTTTCTGTCGTCGGTTGCTCCGGTTCGGTAACGTCCCGACTCGATTTCTTCGAGAAGACGCGAGAGACGACCGGGAAGTTCATCCCGGTTAAGTATCATCGAGGCCTTTACAATCGACGAAACGCGGCTTCCCGATATACAGCCCGGATCGCGCGATCGCATGCGGTACAGATCGTCGAGCCTTTTTCTGGCGGTGTTGAAGGTTTCGATGGATCGTGCCAGGGCCGCGTCGTCGATTTTCGATCCGGACCACGCTTCCAGTTCACGTTTGAACCGTTGCAGGGTATCTTCGAGGTATTCACGGGCAAAACCGGCGTCGAGTCGAACCGGGTGAACCACGTCGGCGAAGAAATCGAAGGGCGTATTAAGACGCCAGATATCCGACAGGCGTTGAATGGTGTCACAGGTATGGGGGAAAACGGCGCCGTCGAGAAACTCGAGTGTTCCGTCAAGGGCGGTTTCAAGTACGCCCCGCGCCAGTGAACAGCAATAAGCCTGCAGATGACTGTCAGCGTGAAGCGTGGATTCAAGCGTGCCGAAGAGGCGAAGTGGATGCACGCCCGCAGCATGAATGATCTCTTCAGGGGCGTAGGAACAGAGGTACCCCAGAACAGGGGTTCCTCCGGCCTTGATCCCGGCGCCATAGCGTTCAGGCTGATCAGCGGCCTCGAGGAAATGGTCAAGTTCGTTCATGAAAGCTCCTTTCTCCGTCGCGATCGCGGTTGAACAAGTGTCCGGACAAGAATGCACAGGAATGTTTCGACAGGTAACACAGAACGATGAAGCTGTCATGTGTTTTTTGAGATGCTTTCGTGTACGCACGCGGGGAGAACATTTCCGCCGGTTATCGCGGCAGCGTGACGAAGGCGGAAACAAACGGTGAATCAGGTAGCAGTGACAGACCACAATCCGCAATTGATATTTCGTAGAGCACGGTATCGAGTCATCAGTATGAAAAGTCGAAGGACAGACCGGGCACGTAGGAGCCCGACAATGAACGTTCTTCTTTCACGGGGGAACAATGCATGGGTGCTTCAGCCGGGTCTGTCATTACAGTAACCCCGGTGGGTCGGTCTGAATGTGCACCGGACAGCACATACCGTGCCGGATCAACGGGTGTTGAACTGTCTGTATCATGAACAGGATGAACCAATCGCGGATTTTGGAAACAGTTATTCGATTGACTTACTTCCGAAGATTATTCATAATTTTAATTCAGATCATTCGAAAAACCAGCCTTGTTTCAGGTACTGAACTGCCGGTAGAAAGGCGGGTGTGATTAATTCCGCCCGGTTGATTCTAAGGGGACCGATAAACGGCGGTGAAAAGCAGATAGCTATGGGAAAAGAGGTCAGAATCTTGATAATAGAAGATTCGGAAGACGACAGCCTCGTCGTGGTGTGCCGACTGAAACAGGGCTGTTATTATCCGGACTGGTTGCGGGTTGATGAAACGGCGGAAGCGATGACGGACGCCCTTCATGAAGAGACGTGTGACCTGGTTCTCTGTGATTACAAACTGCCGGGGTTTAACGATCTCGCGGTCCTGGAGGAAATTTTGAAAAACAGCGGCATTCTCTATGACCGCGGAGACGTCGAGGTCTGCCTTCGACTGTTCGAGGAGGGACGATACGCTGTTGTGGCTGATGCCGGTCCGGAGGGAGCCTGCTGATATGGAACACACCTTCTCAACAGAAGAAATAGAACAATATCAATATGTTCCGGTGAATAGCGCACAAGCTTATCGGGACAGAATGTTCTTTTTGCTGGAAGAAGTCAACCGGGTCATGGATGCGCGGGACGACCTTGATCGTCTCATCGGGAACAACCCCCGTTCCCGTATGTATGACAATCACAGGAATCACGCGGCTTTCATGGCTACCGTCTTTGCACTGAACAATTACGGGATGCTTCTTTCGGTAGTCCCCTGGGTATACCGGGCGTATGCGAGCCAGGGGTTCTCTTACGACTATTTCCCGGTTCATCTTCGGGCGTGGCAGAAAGTACTGGAGGAAAACCTGCCGCCCGACGACGCCGCGCCCCTGAAGGGTATTTACGGGCGGCTGATCGCCTCTCACGAAACGTTCATCGCCCTTTCCCGGGAGACTACCTTTCTTGAAATCCCGGCGGGAAACAGCCGGCGGGAAGAGGCGACTGTCCGTTTCCTTGAAGCCGTTCTCCGGGGCGACAGCGCGACCAGCCTCACAATCAGCAGTGAGCAGGTGGCCGGGGCCGCAGACCTGGAAGATTTTTATCAGTGGGTGGTTCGACCGACCATGTACCGGGTCGGGGAAATGTGGGAAAGGGGGGAAATTTCCGTCGCGAAAGAACACCTGGCGTCGGCCGTCGTCAACAGAATTCTTGCGGCGCACTACCTGGATTTCGTGATGAAAAGCGATCCGACGCGGGGCACGGTCATTGTCGCCGCGTCCGCCAATGAGTTTCACGAGATAGGCGCCCGAATGGTGGCGTCCGCTTTTGAGCTGGACGGCTGGAACGTGGAGTTTCTGGGGGCTGATACTCCGGTCGAAGATCTTCTGGAAATGGTTGCGGAGAAACGGCCTTTTGTTCTTGCCGTTTCAGCGACCATGCCCTTTAATATCGAACATGTGTCTCGGATTATCGAACGGGTTCGCGCCCTGCCTGTCTGGGTGCGACCCAAGATTATGATCGGGGGATTGGCCTTTCGTCACTTGTCCGATCCTTCGGGCTTGCTGGGTGCCAACGGGTATGCCGGGGACTGTGCGCAGGCCGTCGACCTGGTTCGAAAATGGAGCGGAGAAGTAATCGAATGAAACAACTCGATCGGCTGATCTCGAACAATCCCGCGGTGACGGCGTTGTTCCTGAATAAATCGACAACAGTCACGGTGATTATTGCTGACAGGAATTACCGCGTAGCGGACTGCACCAAGAGCCTGACGACAGCGTTGCACCTGTCCGAAAAACCGGTCGGCGTTTTCCTGGGCGACATTCTTTTCCCTCTCAACGATACCGCATTCGAGGAAACAGCAGTTGCCTCGAAGGGATCGGACAATCCGGTGCCACAGATCTTCAGACTGGCTTATTCCCGGGTGTTGTACCGTTGTTTCATCTCCGATATTGATGAAGGATACCTGTTGTTCGGGGAACACATCGAGAGTACCGACAACGACGCGCTTGACGGTATGACTCTGTTGAACAACGAACTCGCGAACATTATTCGTGAACTCGGGAAAAAGAACCGTGAACTGGAAGAAGCAAACAAAAAGATCACTGAACTGATCAGGACGGATCATCTGACGGGGCTGGCCAACCGGCGGTACTTCCAGGAGCGTTTAGGGGAAGCCATGTCCCTCGCTTTGCGCAGAAACAACCCGCTGTCCGTCGCCCTGGCGGATCTCGATTTTTTCAAGTCCGTCAATGATACCTGGGGGCACGACAGCGGGGACCTGGTTCTGCGGGAATTTGCCGCCCTCGTTCGCGGCGAGTGCCGTCAGGAGGACCTCGCGGTACGCTTCGGCGGGGAAGAGTTTCTGATCCTGATGCCGCAGACAACGGCCGAACAGGCGCGCGTTCTGGCCGAAAGAATCAGACAACGGCTGGAGACGCTGAATATTCTGGGCAATGACTACCGGATCACCGTGAGCATCGGTATAGCGGAGCTGGGATCTGCAGACACGCAGGACGCCCTTCTCAAGCGTGCGGACGTGGCGCTGTACCGCGCCAAGGAAGAGGGACGAAACCGCGTCGTCATCGGGTGACAACCTTCTGCGGAGCTCTCACTTCATGTAAAACGATAAAACGGTTATTACGATGGTCGCCGCGTAACTCAGTGCTGCAGTCGGTAGCCTCTTTCATTGAACAGTCGCAGACAGGCTTTGACGACCTCCCCGTCATAAAGAATGCCGCTGTTTTTCGAAATTTCCTCCAGGGCCGCGTTTATGCCCAGGCTGGGACGGTAGGGCCGGTGTGACGCCATGGATTCCACGACGTCGGCCACGGCCAGGATTTTCGATTCCGTCAGCAATTTGTCGCCGGGCGTCCCGTTAGGGTAACCCGAACCGTTTATCCGTTCGTGATGTTCAAGCACTATGCGTGCTATCGGCCAGGGGAAATCGATATCTTTCAGAATTTCGTATCCGGTCTCGGGGTGTGATTGTATAAGGCTGAACTCCAGGTTCGTCAGCTTTCCCGGCTTGCTCAGGATTTCGGCGGGCACGGATATTTTCCCGATGTCGTGAATGGCGGCGGCCATGCGAAGACCGTCGACAACGTCCTCGTCGAGTTTCATTTCCGAGCCGATGGAACGGGCCAGGTCCGACACTTTCCGCTGGTGGCCGGCGGTGTAGGGATCCCGTGTTTCCACGGCCACGGCCATGGCGTGGATGATTGCCCCCAGGACTTTCCGCATGCGGTCGAAGCTGCTGAGCAATTCCTCGGTGCGTGATGCGACTGCGGCTTCAAGGTTCGCGCGCAGCCGTTTCAGTTCCAAGTGGGTGCGCACCCGCGCGAGCAGTTCGTCCGATTGAAAGGGTTTGGAGACGAAATCGACGGCGCCGAGGGCGAATCCCCGCACTTTTTGACTGGGGTTCTGCATCGCGCTCACGAAAATAAGCGGGATGTCACGATATTTCTTGTTTTCTTTCAGTTTCACGCAGGTTTCGAATCCGTCCATACCCTGCATGCCGATATCGAGCAGGACGAGGCTGGGCTTTTGGGATTCTGTCGTTGCGAGTGCCGCGGTGCCGTTGTTGGCCGTACATACTTTGTATCCTTCATCGGAAAAAATTTCCGTCAAAAGGTCAAGAGTGGCAGGGTCGTCGTCGACGACCAGCAATGTATCCTGTTCGCTCATATCCGGTCTCCTGGTACAGTGGTCGGTTGTGTCGGAGGAAGATTCCGTTTTTCCCGGGCAGACATCAGGTATTCGCCCGAGCGCCTGCGATTTAAAAGCTTTTAATTTTTTTATAATACAACACGGAAAGCTGCTCAGGCAAGCAAGAAGCGGCACCCGGAATCTGTGATTGCTTTTCTGCAGAGCACGTTATCGAGTCATCGGTATGCAACGTTACGGTGAGATCTGGAATAATGTCCCTTCCCGTAAGAGTGAATCCAGAAATAGTTAAAAACACTGGATACCGGCCTGCGCCGGTATGACTACATTACTGATTTCGTAAGGTTTTTCAAATATTTTACAATGTGAAAAGTCGAAGAATATAAAAGAGATGGTGCAGACGCCCGCCCCATGAAGGGTGCACGCGAGGCCGAACGGCGTGGCCGACAACCGGTTATACTGAGTTCCTGTTTTATCCCCGTCATACTGAGCCCTTCAACAGAGCTCGGGGGAGCCCCTGTCGAAGGATAGACCGGACAGGCAGGAGCCGGACAATAAACGTTCCTCTTGAGGGCTTTATTGCAGAACCCCTTTAATCGTCATGCCGGCTATAGTATCCGTGAGGGTGAAGCCAGGAAGCCATTGATAATGCTGGATTCCGGCTTTTACCGGAATGACAGAAATGGAGGTTTTGTCTGGTTGTGCAAAGTTTTCCGCTTTGCGCTTTTTGCGAGGAAGGTTACTGTTTTCAGAAAAAAGCAGGGATTGCCGCCGTTTCAAAAAAGACCGGACGTATCGCCATCGAGGAAACGTTGTCTACGCTCGCCGTAACGGGCCAGCGAGGACACAGCCCAGGCGGCGTCGCCCGCCTCGTTGATGAGGGGGATACCTTCTTTCTTCACGCGGGATATCATTTCCAGCGCCTGCGGTGAGCCGTCTTCCCAGACGGGGAACATGACCAGTGGCTTGCGCGAAGAGTTGTAAATATCCAGCATATCGTCGAGCAGGCCCTTTTCCGTGTAAGCCATGAAAAAGCCCGGGGCGAAAACAATGTCGATATCATCGTCCTCGAATATTGCCCGCAGGCAGGTGTTATACAAACCCTGGTCGGTCATGACGGCCGCCGTCATGTCGACGGGATTGCGCGCCGAGCCGTAAAAGGGCAGAACTTTTTCGATACGCCTTCTCGTGGCCTCGCCGAGCTCGGGAACATGAAGGCCGAATTCTTCGCACCGGTCGGCCATCTCGACGCCGGGGCCTCCCGAATCTGTCAGGATTCCCACGTTTCTTCCACGGGGAATACGGCCGCTCCCGTGTACCAGTGTAAAATTCGTGAGGTCCCGCAACTCGTCGAAACGCACGATGCCCATCTGCCGGAAAAAGGAGTCGTACAACCTGTCGTTGCCCGCCAGAGAACCTGTGTGAGACGCCGCGGCACGTGTCCCGGCGCCGCTTTTCCCCACTTTTTTTACGAGAACGGGCTTACCGGCCTTCAACGCGGCCTCGGCCGCTCTCCGGAACCTGCCGCCGTCTTTTGCGCCCTCCAGGTAAAGGCCGATGACGCTCGTTGAGGCGTCTGAGGTGAGATAGGAAATAAAATCGGAAAACTCAAGATCCGCCTCGTTGCCGACGCTGATAAACGCGCCGGCGCCGATACCTTCCTGGTACGCCCTGAAAAAGGTCCGTTCGCCGTATGACCCGCTCTGCGTTATGAGAGAAAGCGAGCGGCCCGTCTCATGTTTAATGTCGAGGTCCATTACGTCGGAAAAGGACGCCATGACGGCATTTTTGAAATGTATGAAACCGATGCAGTTCGGTCCCAGGACACGCATGCCGCTCTCTTTCGCTATGGCCGCTATTGCTTGCTGCACGTCACGCCCGGACTGCCCCGTTTCGGCGAACCCGGCGGTGAATATAACCGCGGCCCCTGTGCTTTTGGCGGCGCATTGCCTCAGGGAATCTACAATTCCTTCGCGGGGAACGGAAATGACAGCCAGGTCGATCCTGTCGGGGATATCTTTGATTGATGCGAAACAGGGCAGGCCGTCTATGGCCGTATAGCGTGGATTTACCGGATAGATGCCCCCTTTGAAGCCTTTCTTCCGCAGGGCCGCGAGCGGGCGCCCTCCCAGTTTCGCCGGGTCAGCCGATGCCCCGATGATCGCGATGGAACGGGGATTGAAAAAATACTCCATGTCGGAAGTCATTGAGTGTCCTGTCGTCTCTTTCATGCTGTTCCTCTCGGGTAGGGGCGATAAACGGCATCATTGACGCCGCCCCTATCTCATAAACGAAATTTCGCCGATGTCAACCCGTCGGGCATTCCAATCTCGACATTTTATGAATGTCTGCTATAGTAAAAATCCAGTGAGAGAGATTGTAAGGGTATGCTGGCGGCGATGTGCTGCCTGGCCGGACGGGGTACATTTCAGAAATGCCCGGTCAACGGATAATCGAAGAAAGGAGAGACCTTATGGCGGAAAAGTCAGATGTCGGGTGCGCTCGGCCGACCGGCGGTGTGGTCGGCAAACCGGGTGTGAATAAAGAACAGAACGCTGAGCCGCAGCAGCCGGCAAAGGAGGAAACATCGATGATTCAAGTTGGAAAGTCAGCACCTGATTTTGTTGCTCCGGCCTATCACAAGGGAGCGTTCACGTCCGTAAAATTGTCGGATTACGCGGGAAAATGGGTTGTCCTGTGTTTTTACCCGGGTGATTTCACCTTTGTCTGAGCAACCGAAATATCGGCGGTCGCCGATAATTACAAGCACTTCAAGAAGCTGGGCGCCGAGGTCCTCTCGATGAGCGTGGACAGCCAGTTCGTGCACAAGATGTGGAACGATTTTGAGATATCCAAAATGGTAAAGGGAGGCGTTCCCTTCCCCATGCTCTCGGACGGGGGCGGCAAGGTCGGCGCGGCATACGGCGTGTATAACGAAGACGCGGGCGTGGAAAACCGCGGTCGGTTCATTATCGATCCGGACGGCGTCATTCAGGCTTACGAGGTTCTTACTCCGCCTGTAGGAAGACATGTCGGGGAAACTCTGCGGCAGATTCAGGCCTACCAGCTGGTGAGAAAAAGCAAGGGAGCGGAAGCGACGCCCTCGGGCTGGAAACCGGGCAAGATGACGTTGAAACCCGGACCGGATCTCGTAGGCAAGGTTTGGGAAGTGTGGAAAACCGACATGGCCTCCGACTGACCGGTGGTTCACCGTTTTTTAATGATAATTGACGGCGGCGGAACGGTCCGCTCGGGATCGTTCCGCCGCCGTCTGTGGGTCAATTACCATATCC
>DSBH01000030.1 GCA_011056825.1 Deltaproteobacteria bacterium
CACCGAGACGATCACCGTTACCGTGGTGGTCGGTTCCGCTGATGGCGAAGGTGACGACCAGGCCGTTTCAGCCGACGGGGACGAGTCGTCAGCGCTGATCGATGCCATCGGATCCCGACAGGTTGTTTTCATCGATTCCGTGGTCACCGACTATCAGGTTCTCCTGGAAAACATTACCGGATCGCGGGAAGGGGTCGTCCTGGTCAATCTTGCTGCCGGTGATGCTATTCCCACAGGTGCTATAGCCTCCGCTGCAAGTGAGGACGAACCCGGATCGGAAGAGCCTGACTCCGGCAGCGACGCCACGGAAGACCCCGATGTCGAGGAATCCTCCGGCAGTTCTCCCGTTCCCCTGTTCCATGTGTACATTCTCGACGGAAGTCGCGACGGTATCGAACAGGTTGCAACGGTTCTTGATAACTACCATGACCTCGACGCCGTTCATATTCTTTCCCACGGTGCGGCGGGGATGTTTCGCCTCGGTACCACTCTCACAACCAGCGACAAGTTGAAGGAACGAAAGCAGGAAGTGGCCGCCTGGGGTCAGGCGCTGACCCCGGAAGGGGATATTCTGCTGTACGGGTGTAATATTGCAGCCGACGGAAACGGCACGGCCTTCGTGGAAAAACTTGGTTCCATTACCGGGGCCGACGTGGCCGCATCGACTGATGCCACGGGATACCACGGCCTGGGAGGAAACTGGGTTCTTGAGTACGAGACAGGCGCCGTGGAAACGGAATCACTTTTCGGGGGGTATTTCGGCTACGGCTACCTGATGGAAGACTTCGTCAGTACCGATGAAAACGAAACCTTCCAGGGGACTGATGGTGGTGACGCCTTTATATTCAAAGACGGGTGGGGAAGCGATGTTATCATCGATGTTGGAGGCGGAAGCAACAATACGGTTGATTTCTCGGCGGTAACCGCCGACCTGATTTTTACCTTCCATGTCGACGACACCCTGTCGGTCACGGACGGCGAAAACGTTCTTAATCCCGTTGATGGCATAAACACCATCAAGGCGGGCAAGGGCGAGAACCGTTTCGTCTTCGAGCGAGGCGCTTTCTTCGGCGGTGTGATCAACGCCTCGGCAGGAGACAGGAACATTCTCGACTTCTCCGGCGTTATTCACGAGATCGAACCTGTCGATGATGGGGGTGAACTCAACGGGAATGAGGCCGACCGGACCGGGCTGGACCTGGTTGTTACCATCCATGCCGGCGGTGACGTTTCCGTGTCTGCCGACGGGTCAGCCATTCTCGGCGCCACCGCCGGGATGGACGAAGTCATCGGTGGTTCCGGCGACAACCGGTTCGCATTTAACAACGGGGCTACCTTCTCGGGGACCCTGGACGGCGGCCTGGGCGGCAGCAACACCCTGGATTACTCGGCCTGGACCACGGCAGTGACGGTCACTCTTGGTTCGGGTGAAGAGGATGACTACGGGACCGCCACGGGTACATCGGGGATCATCAATTTTTCCAATATCATCGGTGGCTCCGGCGATGATGTTCTTACGGGGAACGCCTATGCCAACGTCATCGACGGTGGCGCCGGGAATGACACCATCGACGGCGTCTCGGGCCACAACACCCTCACCGGCGGTCCCGGCGACGACACCTTCGTCTTTTCCGACGACTGGGGCGAGACCACCATCACCGACGGCGGCGTGGGGAATAATACCCTCGATTTCTCGGGCGTCACGGAAGACCTGGTCTTCACCTTCCATGACAACGGCCGTCTCACCGTGGATGACTTCACCAACCTTCTCGAAGCGGAGGGTTTCAAGGGGACCGTCACTGGCGGTTCCGGCGACAACTGGTATGCCTTTGAAAACGGCGCCACCTTCGATGGTCACATCGAGGGAGGAAGCGGTGGAACCAATACCATCGACTTTGCCGATTACAAGACGCCGGTGCGGATTGACCTTAAAGAGGGCGTCGTGGACATGGGCGGGTATCTGGATGGTGAAGGCGACATGGTGGGCATGGACGACGACATGCCCCTCAAGTATCTTAACAACGGCGCCGGTGTGGGGGTTGCTTCTCTTTCCGAAGAAACTCCTCTTTCCGACCTGAATGACGGCGAAGGAGTGACTTCGCCCAGCCAGATTACAGACGAGACGACCGTTGACAGTCTCAACAATGGTGCCGGTATCGGCCTTGCGGAAGGAGAGGACCTTAGAATTACCCTCACCACGGGTGCTGAGGTCGTCATCGATCTCAGCGGATGCTTGACTCTGGGCGACGTTCTTGCTGCCATAACAGGGGCTCACGATGACCTCAGCGCCCACATTGACGAAAAGGGCAAGGGCATCACGGTAACCGATACAGCGGAAGGAGAGGGAAGCCTAGTCATTGCGGATGTTGGCGATTCCGCGGCGGCAACAGACCTGGGAATTGCCGGTGAGGGAACTGACGGGGTTCTGGCAGGACAGACGCTTGCCCATGATATCCGCATAGTACTCACCACAGAAGAATCGGTGGACATCGATATTGATGTTGCCGATGAAGGCACCCTGGGCGACGTAATCGATGCCATTCACGGATCAGACTACCGTATTTATGTCACCGTCAACGACGAGGGCAATGGTTTTGACCTGTACGATTCATCCGACGGCGAGGGTGAACTGACCCTTCTTGCCCTCAATGAATCCTCGTCCCTGACGGACTTGGGGCTTGGCGGAGAGACGACCGAGGGTTACCTGGCGGGAGGCGTCCTGATCCACGATCTGCGCATTACCCTGAGTAACGGGGATGTGGTTGTCGTCGCCCTGGGCGGCGCCCAGACAGTAGGGGATGTGCTGGCGGCTATCAACAGTGCCGACAACAGGCTCAACGCATCGATTAATGATGATAATAACGGCATTAATATCAGCGACAGCGCCGGGGGGGACCATGATCTGAAGGTGGAGAACATGGGCGCTTCCACGGCGGCCACGGATCTGGGTATCGAAAAGGTCGGAGAGAGCAATCAACTCTACGGAAATATCATCCTGTCTCTGATTACCAGCACATCCTTCAGCGGTATCGCCAACGCTATCGGCGGCGCTGGCGACGACCTGCTCATCAGTCAACCCGGGGAAGCTAATGTTCTCGACGGCGGCGAGGGATCCGACACCTATCGTTTCCTCAACAACTGGGGCAATGACACCGTCGTCGATTACGGTGAGGAGGGAGTGGATATTCTCGACTTTTCCCGGGTCGATGTCGATACGAGCCTCAACGTTACTTTCCATGACGACGGCACCGTATCCGTCACAGACGGGACGAACACTCTGGATAGTGCTGACATCATCGAGAAGATCATCGGCGGCGGCGGAGACAATAAGTACACATTTGAAGACGCCGCGTACTTTCAGGGCTCCATCGATGGCGGCAGCGGCAGCGCCAACACCCTGGATTATTCCGCCTGGACCAGGGCGGTGGAAGTGAATCTCGCCGAAGGGACCGCCACGGGAACCACCGGGGTCGAGAACATTCAGAACATCACCGGCGGCGCCGGAGACGACATACTCGTAGGTAACAGCGGAAACAACACCATCATTGGCGGCGACGGCGATGATATTCTGGACGGCGTTTCGGGGAACAACACCCTCATGGGCGGTTCCGGCGACAACACCTTCGTGATCCGTCCCCAGACCGGGACCGACACCATAGTTTCCACCGGTGGTATGGATACGCTGGATTATTCCGAAGCCTCATCGGCGGTTACGGTCAACCTGGCCACGGGAGCGGCCACCGGGACCAACGGCGTCGCCGGCAGTTCCATTCACCGCATCATCGCCGGCAGTCATGCCGACAGCCTCACCGGCTCCGGAAGCGACACCACCTTCGCCATCGGGGAGACCTGGCATTCGGACATTACCATCAACGGCGGCGGCGGGACAAACACCCTTGATCTTTCCGCCGTGATTGATCCTGTGAAGGTCATTGTCGAAAGCGCGGGCCTTTCCATTGCCCTTGCCGACGACTCCCGCACCCTCGACAACACCAGCAATATCCAGAACATCATCGGCAGCAAGGCCGACGACACCTATTATTTTCATGATGGCTGGGGAGAATTCACCGTCACCAGCCTTCTCGATGAAAACGAGACAAGGCTCGATTTCTCCAATGTCACCGCCGCTTTGACCTTCAATATCGAGTCCGACGGGCGGGTATCCGTTCAGGACGACAACAGCACCGATAACAAGATGTTTTCGTCGTCCGGCGTGGGAGATCTCATTGGCGGCCAGGGAACCAACCGGTTCGTCTTTGAGGACCAGGGATACCTCAACGGCTATATCGACGGCGGCGCCGGGGGAGGGATTCTGGATTATTCCGCCTTTACCACGGCGGTTTCCGTCGATCTTTCCCGGATGGACATGGTGGAGGTCCGTGAAATCGACGGCGAGCCCGAGGAACTGGTTCTCACCGGCAATGCCTGGGGCGTGAAGGGCATCAACAACATTCAGGAAGTGATCGGCGGCAAGTCCGACGGCGATGTTTTGACGGGATTCATGGCAGACAACACCTGGGTGGTTTCGGGTTCCAATTCGGGAACCCTCAACGGCGATTTCGCCTTTTCCGGCTTCGAATACCTGGCGGGAAACATCGACTTCAGCGACACCTTTACCATTGCCGCCGACGGCGCCCTTGCCGGGGCGATCATCGGCCAGTCCTACGGCCCTTCCACGGGGAACGACACCATCGAGATCCAGGGCGGAACCTACGATTCGGTTACCCTGACCACAGCCGGCCAGGATGGGGGCTGGATCAAGCGGGACGACGACTTCCTCCGGTTCATCGGCATCGACAACGTCATTGACGAATCCACGGCGGTCAACCGCACCGTGGCCAACGCCGCCTATCGCACGGCACAGGTTGCCCTGGCGGGAGACCCCTACGCTGTGGGCCAGGAATGGACCATCACGGTCAACGACGTCGACTATACCCACGAAGTGGCCCACGAGAACGAGGTTCTTGCCGACGTGATCGCCGCCTGGGTGGGAATGCTCCATGCCGCCGGAATTACCGCCGTGGCACGGGACAACGCCATCCTGGTAACGGCCCCCCAGGGGCAGGGCATTGCCGTTGCCACGGATCTTCCCGATACCATTATTTCCATGGTGGATGATCCCGCCGATCCCATAGTCCGGGGCGTCGAGATCAGGCTCGACAGGGACGGCGACAGAATAACCGTGGCGAGCACCAACCACGTCTTCGCCACCACCTTTACCGTGGTCGATCCCACGGGCAATTTTGTTCTTGAAGCGGGCGGCGGCGACGATCACGTCACCGTGGGCGCCGGATTTACCTCCACAGCCAATGTGACCATCGACGGGCAGGAGGGCGACGACCGCATCACCTACGAGGTGCGGGGCATTGCCGGAACGGCCCAGACCGTCACTCATGTGTCGGACAGCCTTCTCCTCAACGGGACCGCCATTTTCGACTATGTCGATGTGACCTACGAGAAAGATGTGGTTGTCTTCGGCACCGACGGCAATGACGCCATTACCCTGTCAACGTCGGGAGGAAACTACGTCCTCAGCAGCGCCGCCTTTGGCGCCATCACTCTTGCCGATCCCGGCCTGGGCGGCGCTCTTACCATCGACGGGGCCGACGGCGACGACACCATAACCGTTGCTGCCGGGACCTATGAAACTCACCTGGCTTTCCGGGGCGGCGCCGGAAGCGATACGCTCAACCTGGGAACGGGAACCTTCAACAGCCTTACCATCGACGCCGATATAGAGACGGTGGACGCTTCCGATGCAACGATCCGCAATTTTGCCTTCGATGCCGGTTCCCTCGCGGGAGGATCGCTTACTCTCAGCCAGGTCGGGGGCCAGATCACCCTCGTCTACGGCAATCCCAGCACCCTGACAATCTCCAATCCCGAACAGTCGCTGACTCTCGAAGGCGACGAGGTGACCATCTCCACTGCCTTGACCCTGTCCGGTTCGGACCTGGTGGTCAAGGCGAAGACCATTATTGTGGGCAGCGGCGTCACCGTCGATACGGGCGTTCTTACCGGTACAGCCGGGGCCATCACCCTTGAGGGCCATCACATCACCCTGGAAGATAATTCAGCACTGCTCGCCCTGGGCAATACGAACGGCGAGATCACCATCGAAGCGGTGGACAAGTCCGCCCTGTTCACGCCCCTGGTGAGCGTTGAGATCAACAGCGTCAGCGTCACCGTCAAAGACGACGCCCGGATCGAGGGCGGCGATGTGAAAATCACCGCCACCGCCCAGAGCAAGGAACTCTTCGAGCACAACAGGGAAGGCCTGGAGGGGCAGGCCCTTGACCTCCTCAAGACCGCCCTGGGCGCCGTTGAGGACCTGGCTTTCTTTGCCACCGTGAGTTACGTGGAGGCCACGGCGAAAATCGATATTCAGTCGGGATCCACCATCGTGGCGGAGAGCTTCACCGCTTCCGCTGAAAGTTACGCCGACGTGAAGGCCAAGCTCACCAAGGCCTGGCTCTTCGGCGCCGTGGCCGGTGTTGCCATCACCGACGCGGAAGTCACCATCGCCGGGTCCATCGAAGTCAGCGGCGACGTTCTTCTTCAATCCCTGGCGGACAACACCATAGAGGCGGAAGCCAAGCCCGCCGAGGTAAAGGGCATTGCCGCCGCCGTGGCCATATCGGTCATTGATTCCCGTTCCATCGTCCATGTAACGGAAGACGCCGTTCTTACCGTCGGCGGCGATCTGAAGCTGGAGGCAAAGACGGTGGACCGCAACTCGACCACGGCCAACTCCACCGCTGACAAGGCGGGCGCTGTGGGCATTGCCATTGTCGTCGCCGTGGAGCAGGGCGTCACCAGGGCCTGGCTCGACGGCGAGGCCACCGTTACCGGCGACGTGACCATCTCTGCCGCCATGGAGCAAAGCAAGAAGGGCGTCACCGCCCAGGCCGGCGTAAAGAGCAAGTCCAAGGGCGATAAACCCGACGACGAGAAAAAGGAAAAACAGAAAGACCTGGTGGGAGCGCTCCTGCCCCTGCTCCAGGGCAAGACCGACGGCGTCAGCGACTATTTCAAGGACAAACTGGGATCGGGCGGCGACAAGAAGGGTGACGAAAGCAAGGAGCTGCCCTTTGACGTGGCCGGCGCCTTCGCCTTTGTCTACGACAGCAACCAGGCCTCGGCCCGCATCGGCAATGGCAACGGCAGCGGCACGGTGGTGGTTGACGGCAACCTGAAGGTGACGGGGAAAGTGGCCGCCGCCCCGGCCATCAACGCAAATTCCTCCGCCGAGCATAATGACGACAAAAAATCGAAGACCCATTCCGACAGTGCCTTTTCCGGGTCCGCCGCCATTGCTATCGGCCTTTATCACAATGACGCCGAGGCGCTCATCAACAGCGGCGTCGTGGTGGATGCGGGAGGGAAGATCCACGTTCATGCCGCATCCCTCAGCGATTACAATCTGGAGTGGGGCAAGAATCTCTACGACGTATGGGTCAAGGACGCGGATTTCAACACCGAGCAGGAGGGTGAACTCACCATCGGAAAAGACAAGATGGTGGAGGTGCGGGACAACCATACCGGCGAGGGCGATGAGGGAACCTGGTACAAGTACCTCGGCGAAGAGGACCTGGTCCTTGCCGACGGCGCGATTGCCTCATACGATTTTTCCGACGAATCCCTCTGGGAAGGGGTCAATCCCCTCATGCACCGGGGCAAGGAATTCGTCAAACTTCTCACCGACGACTACCTGGGCGGCGATGTCGGCATACCCAAGATCGGCAATTCCTGGACCCAGGCCACCGCCTCGGGAGACAAGCTGGCCATTGCCGGGGCCGTGATCTACGTGGATGTGCAAAGCGACGCCCGGGCGATCATCGCAAGCGGCGCCCAAATCAACCAGAATGAGGACACGCGCACCGGCGACCAGGACGTGGTGGTCCAGGCCCTGAACGTCAACGAAGGGGTCCACCTGGGCGGCAACATCGAGCTTCCCGGCATCAAGCTGGACAAGAAAAAGATGAAGCTGTCGGCCACCTACAAGCCCAAGGATCTGCTGGGGACCAAGGCCGACGACGGCAAGGCGGCGGTGGGCGCCACGGTGATGATCTACAATTACGGCAACACCACCACGGCGCTCATCGAAGACGACGTGGCGCTCTACGCCGACAGCCTCCACGTGGACGCCGAACAGAAGACCATGAGCGTTGCCGTGGGCGCCTCGGGAGGCATGGCGGACAACTTTGCCCTGAATGGCGTCGTCATGGTGAACGTGGTCAACAGCGACACTACCGCCCGGATCGACGCCGGGGCGGTCATTGATGTGGGAAGCGGCCTGGTTTTCGACGAAGACGATGATCCGCCGGTAAACGGTTCCCTCATCGTCGACGCACGGGACACCACCACCATCGTCGAGGTTGCCGGCGGCATCGCCGTATCGGAAAGCATCGGCATCGGCGCCACGGTGGGCGTCAACGTGGTTAATCGCTCTACGCAGGCCGTGATCGGCGACCTCTCCACCACTGAAGAAGGCGACCAGACCGCCGAAGAGGACCGCGGTACGATTACCGTTGCTGGCGACGTGCTGGTACGGGCCGCCAACAACGGATTCATCGGCGGGTTCGCCGTGGCCGGCGCCGTGGCCACCAGTTCGGAATCAAAACCCGACACCGGCGGCGTAACCGACAAGGGCAAGGGAACCGGCGGCACCCAGGGTTCCGACGGAAGCGTAACAGGCAACGAGAACCTCAAAACCTGGCAGGACAAGTGGGGTGCGGTCCTGAAAGAAGGGGTGGACAAGGGAAAACTGGACGGCAACATCGCCGGGGGAACCTCCGATACGACGAAAAAGACGGGCCAGTCCAAGTCGGGCTTCGCCCTTTCCGGTTCCGTGGTGGTCAACGTGATTGCCGACGATGCCCGGGCTTATGTATTTAACGCCGGGACGATGACCGTGGACGGTGATATGACGGTAAGGGCCGACAACGGAACCGGTCTGGGTTCCTTCGCCGGGGCGGTGGCCTTTGCCAAGGGCAGCGGCGGCGGTTCGGGAACGGCCATGGCCGGGGCCTTCGGTGTGAACGTCCTTTCCGGGGCCACGGAGGCCTTTATCGACGGCGTTTCCAGCCTTGATACGGACGATCTTGCCGTAACGGCCCACCGCAGCGGCGCCAACGTGGCCATCGTTGCCGGCATCGGCATCGGAACGGGCAAGAAGGGGGTGGGCATAGCCGGGTCGGTGGGCGTCAACATCGCCACCTATACCACGGAAGCGGCCCTGCGCGATATCGCGGGCCCGGTGGAGACAGACGCCGTTGCCGTCAGGGCCGAAGACAGCACCAGTCTGGTGGCCGTAGCCGGTTCGGTGGCCTTCGGCGGAAAGGCCGGCGTGGGTATCGCCATCGGATTCTCCTGGACGGAAAACGAGGTGTGGGCCATTCTATCGGGTCTCGACGATCTCACCCATAGCGGCGATGTTACCATTGACGCCGTGGCCGACGGGCTCATTGTGGCCGTCACCGGGTCTGTGGGTCTTTCCCTGGGACAGGAAAAGGGCTATGCCGGTGCGGGGACAGTTTCCATCAACTTCGTGAAAAACACGGTGGAAGCGCGAATCATCGACACCACCACCAACGATACATCCACCGGCGACATCCGGGTCGGCGCCGCCGAAAGCACCTCCATCTACTCCTTTGCCGGGGCCATCGCCGCGGGCAAGACCGCCGGTCTCGGCGCGGCCATTGCCGTCAATTCCATGAACAACGACGTGGTTGCCCTGGTGGAAGGGTCAAACCTGGAAACCTCCGGCGACTTCAGGGTCTCGGCCAGAGAGACGGGAACCATCGTCACCGTGGCCGTTGCCGGCGCCGGTTCGGGGAAACTGGCCATTGGCGGCTCCGTGTCGATTAATATTTTTAATAATGACATCGAAGTTTTGGTCAAGGACAGCACCGTAACGGCAGGCGCCGTGGGTCTTGCCGCCGAAGACAAAACGGTGAGCGTGGCCGCCGCAGGGGGCATTGCCGTATCCACGGGGCAGGGCGCCGCAGGCGCCGCCATCGGTGTGAACCTGGTGTTCAACACCGTGACGGCCCGCGTTGAAGGGTCGACAGTCACATCCACCACCACGATGGACGTGGACGCCCTGGCGGAAGAACTGCTGGTGAGCGTCACCCTGGGCGGGGCGGGAGGCGCCAAGTTCGCCCTGGGCGGGTCCGTTTCGGCCAACGTGGTCATGAACACTGTGGCCGCCGAGATTATTGAAGGTTCAACGGTGACCGCCGGCGACGACATTGAACTCCGCGCCGCCGATACCACCACGGCCATCATCGTGGCCGGCGGATTCGCCGGGTCGGGCAAGGCCGCCGTGGGCGTCTCCCTTTCCCAGATCTACATGGAAAATACCATGCGGGCCCTCATCGACGACTCCACGGTCATTTCCAGCGATGGCTCGGTGATCCTGGCGGCAGGTGCAGCGCCGCCGGAGGAGGCCGTTGATCTTGACAGGGTCAGGCTCGGAACCTACGGCGTGACCCTGCCCGAGAACACAGGCGCTTCCGTCCTCAACCTGACCGTGGCCGGCGCCGGGGCGGGCAAGTTCGGCGCCGGAGTGGCCGTTTCGGTCAACGTGGTGAACAATACCATCGAGGCCGCCGTCCGGAACGGGGCTGTCGTGGACGGTCATGAGGGCGTTGCCCTGTCGGCCATCGACTCCTCCGTCATCAACGCCATCGCCCTGGGCGTGGCGGGCGCCGGTTCCGTCGCTGTGGGCGGGGCCGTTTCGTCCAACGTGATCACCAACACCATCAATACGGTTATTGACGGATCGACGGTCCGGTCCGGCGTGAGTGACGACGGTACAGAGCTGACCAACGCCGATGCAGCCATATCGCTTACATCCACGTCCTCTTCAATTATCCGCTCCCTGGGTCTGGGAGTGTCCGGCTCGGGCAAAGTGGCCGTTTCCGTCTCGGCCCTGGGCAACGCCGTTGCAAACGATGTAATGGCGGCAATCACCGGCGAGTCCACCGTTTTGGCCGGCGGCGACGTGATGATCCTTGCTTCCGACATCGCCCCGAGCATCATTCCCGACCTGGGACTGGATCCGGACCGGCAGGAAGCCCTTGACAGCGCCCTTGACGGGTCGCCCATTGCTCCCGACGGCAATATCGTCGCCCTCAATGTAAGCGTGGCCGGCTCGGGCAAGGTGGCCGTCAGCGTCGCTCTCACGGGGAACGTGGTGACCAACAGCGTGGCTGCTTTCATCGACGATTCCACGGTCCTTGCCGGGGTCTGCCTCGTTACGGGTGATGTGCTCAACGGCGAGGCCGACCTGAGCCTGGCGGCCCATTCCAGTGCGGGCATCATGGCCCTCACCGTGGGCGTGGGCGCCTCGGGCATGGTGGCGGTGCAGGCCACAGGCTTCGGCAACGTGATCACCAACAGTGTGGAAGCGGTTATCAGCGGCGGGGCGGATGTTCGTTCCGGCGGGGATATGGCGATCATCGCTCAGGACGAATCCATGATCCGGTCCCTGGGTCTCAGTATTGCCGCATCGGGCAAAGTGGCCGTGTCGGCCATTGTCGGCGCCAACGTGGTAGTAAACCGGGTTGAGGCGGGCATCGACGATTCTCACGTTGAAACAGGGGGCGCCCTTGTCCTTGACGCACGGTCGGAAACAGCCATCTTCAGCTTCGCCGGCGGTGTGGCCGCCTCGGGGGCGGTGGGCGTACAGGTGAGCATTGCCGCCAACGTGATCGCCAACAGGACGGAAGCCTTTATTACGGACTCGACGGTCACCACCGGCGGCGACCTTACCCTTTCCTCCTCCGATACATCGAGCATCGACACCATCGCATTCGGCGTGGCCGGAAGCGGCGCTGTGGCCGTGGGCATTGCCCTGTCGGCAAATGTCATCGTCAACGGCATCGCCACCACCATCGACGGCTCTACCATTGATGCGGTTGGATCGGTGAGTCTTGATTCGGAATCCTCCGCCATCATCCGTGCCATCGCTCTGGGCGTGTCCGGATCGGGGGCCGTGGCGGTGCAGGTAACGGCCATGGGAAACGTGATCGTCAACAGCGTGGCGGCCCGTATAGCCGATTCTCTCGTGGAGGCCGGCGGCGATGTCCTGCTGTCCGCTTCAGAGTTGGCCCCTTCGGTCATTCCCGGCTGGATCGTCCCGGCCGACCGCATGGATGAGTTCAATGAATCCCTGGAAGATTCGCCCCTCGACCTGGATGCCAATATCTTGGCCCTGAACATCAGCGTGGCCGGGTCGGGCGCCGTGGCGGTTAACGGAGTCTTCACGGGCAACGTGATCGTGAACCGGGTGACTGCATCCATCGACGAGGCCGCTACCGTCATCGCCGACGGTAATGTAGTTGTTGCCTCCGAATCAAAGGCGGGCATCATATCCCTCACAGTGGGCGTGGGCGCTTCCGGCGCGGTGGCGGTTAATGTCACCGGTTTTGGCAACGTGATCGCCAACCGGGTGGAGTCCTCCATTGCCGGAAATTCCCTGGTGGAATCCGGCGGCAACGTTACCCTTCGGGCGGAGGACAGTTCCACCATCAGGTCCCTGGGGTTGAGCATCGCCGGGTCCGGCGCGGTGGCCGTGTCGGTCATCATCGGCGCCAACGTGGTGGCCAACACCGTTTCGGCAACCATCGACGGGTCTGCCGTTGAAGCCGACGGCAACCTTGAGCTTTCCGCCGAACAGAAGGCCGCCATCTACAGCTTCACAGGGGGCGTTGCCGCCTCGGGGGCAGTGGGGGTCCAGGTATCCCTGGCGGCGAACGTGATTGCCAATACGACCCGGGCGGTCATAACCGGCTCCACCATTGACGCCGGTGGCGACGTGACGCTCCTGGCGAAAGACAGCTCCAGCATCGACGCCTTCGCCTTCGGCGTGGCCGGTTCGGGCGCTGTGGCCGTGGGCGTGGCCCTGTCGGCCAACGTCATTGCCAACACCGTGACGGCTTCCATCGACGGCGGTTCCACTGTCACAGCCGGGGGCGACGTGAACCTTACGGCGGAATCGGAAGCGATTATCAGGGCCATCGCCCTGGGCATTTCCGGTTCCGGCGCCGTGGCGGTTCAGGTGACCGCCATGGGCAACGCCGTGGCCAACACGGTGACGGCTGCCATTTCCGGCTCCACAGTGACCGCGCAGGGGGACGTAGCGCTTGCCGCATCGGATATCGATATCGCTCCCAGCGCCATTCCGGACTGGATCGTTCCGGCGGACAAGATGGACGAGATCAACGATTCCCTGGAAGATTCGCCCATCGACCTTGACGCCAACATTCTGGCCCTCAATCTCAGCATCGCCGGGTCCGGCGTGGTGGCCGTCAACGGCGTTCTTTCGGGCAACGTGATCACCAACAGGGTCAAGGCCGTCATCGACGATGGCTCAACGGTAAAGGCGGGCTACGATGGCGAGGACATTATCAACGCCGCCGCCGCTGTGGCTCTTGCCGCCAATTCCAGGGCACGGATCATATCGATTACCGCCGGCGTGGGCGCCGCGGGCGTCGTGGGGATCAATGCTACGGGCTTCGGCAACGTGATCACCAACACCGTCGAATCTTCCATCAGGGAGAATTCTCTCGTCGAATCGGGGGGGATGCTCACCCTTGATGCCCATGACCGTTCCTCCATCAGCTCCATCGGACTTTCCGTGGCCGGCGCCGGCGCTGTGGCCGTGTCGGTCATCGCCGGGGCCAACGTGATCACCAATTCCGTCAGTTCCCTGGTAGAAAACTCCACCGTCACCACCGGCGACGACATTGACATGACCGCCGAAAACAGCAGCTCCATCTACGGCATGGCCGGTGGCGTGGCCGTTGCCGCCTTTGCCGGGGTGCAACTGTCGCTTACGGCCAACGTGATCACCAATGACACGGAAGCCTCCATTAGGGGGTCCGATGTGAATGCCGGGGGCGACGTGACCCTTGCCGCGAAAGACACCTCCACCATCGATGCTCTGGCCTTCGGCGTTGCTGGCGGCATTGCCGGCGTCGGGGCAGTCCTCACGGCCAACGTGATTACCAACAGCGTGGTTGTCGCCATAGACGGTTCCACCGTCGACGCCGGCGGTTCGGTGAGTCTCCATGGAGACTCATCATCGGTCATTCGCGCCCTTTCCCTGGGGGCCTCCGGCGGCGGCGTGGCCGTAACGGTCAATGCCATGGGCAACACGGTAGTGAACAGCGTTGAGGCTCTCATCGAGGACTCCACCGTTACAGCCGGCGACGATGTCATCGTCTCGGCCACTGAAGCTTCGCCCGGCGCCATTCCCGGCTGGATCGTACCTGCCGACAAGATGGCCGAGATTGACGACAAGACGAAAGACTCTCCCATCGAGTTCCTGGACGCCAATATTCTTGCTCTCAATATCAGCCTTTCCGGCGGCGCCGTGGCGGTGGGGGTAAACCTCACGGGCAACGTGATCGCCAATACCGTTTCGGCGACCATAGATAACTCCACGGTTGTCACCGACGACGGCGACGTGAGCCTGGTCACCGATTCCAACTCCCGCATTACTTCCATTTCCGCCGGTCTCAGCGTGGGGGCGGCGGCAGTGGGCGCCACGGCCTTCGGCAACGTGATTACCAATACGGTTCAGTCCTCCATCGGCAACGGGTCCGTCGTCCACTCAGGAGGAACCTTGGCGCTGGAAGCCGGCGACCGTTCCGCCATCAACTCCATCGGTCTCAGCATCAACATTGGTGGCGTGGCCGTGGGGGTCGTCGTGGGCTACAACCAGATATCGAATACCGTTGCTGCGAAAATCGACGGCTCAACGGCGACCAGTGTGGGAAACACAAGCATGATCGCCCTGTCGGAAGCGTCCATGTTCAGTTTTACCGGGGGCATCGCCGCCGCGGGAGCTGTTTCAGTGACGCTGTCTTTCTCCGTCAACGAGGTGGCTAACGTCATCACCGCCGCCATTGAGGACTCCACTGTCGTCACCGGGGGCACCCTCTCCCTTGAGGCGCGGGATACCTCCACTATCGACTCCATCGCCATCGGCGTGTCCGCATCGGGGATCGCCGCGGCGGGCGCCGCCATGTCCATCAACGACATCGGAAACACCGTGACCGCCTTTATCGACGGTTCGGACGTCACCGTGGGCGGGAACCTGTCTCTGGAAGCGGCCTCTCCCGCCTTCATCCGCTCCTTTGCCGCCGGGATTGCAGCCTCCGGCACGGTCGGGGGCAACGCCTCGGTGACGCTCAATGAAATCGGCAACACCATTGGCGCCCGCATCGAGGATTCGACCGTCAATGCCACGGGGAACGTATCACTCCTGGCTACGGATGAGCCGCCCGACGTCATTCACGGGTTCCTGGCGGACATGCTTATTCCCGCCGACACCATCGCCACGCTCACCGACAACCTGGACGGCGAAGGCGTCCAGCAGCAGTCCAATATCGTGTCCTTCGCCGGGAGCATCGCCGTGGCCGGCGTCGCCGCGGGAAGCGCCGCGGTGGCGGAAAATATAATCAGCAATAC
>DSBH01000072.1 GCA_011056825.1 Deltaproteobacteria bacterium
CCCCCTATACTCCGCCGCGAACGGGAGGGAAAAATGTTGAAAAGGCGGGGCGTTGCAACGTGAGACATGTCGAAGCGGGACAAGTGACCGGGGGCGTCTGGTACCTGGGGCGGGAGGAATCCGGCATTTATCTGCTCGAAGGGCTGTCGTCGTCCATGATCGTCAGCGGCGGTATGAGCTGGATCATCGAAGACGTGCTTGAACAGATGGATCGATTCGGCATCGACGAGAGCAGGATCGACAAGTTACTGATCCTTCATTCACATTTCGACCACGTCGGCCTGGTGCCTTTTTTCGCGCGTCGTATACCGGGCCTGACGGTGTACGCGTCGGCTCCGGCCTGGAAGGTGCTGGGCAACCCGAAAGCCATAGAAACCATCAACAAGTTTAACCGGATCACGGCGGAGCAACACGGCCGCGTGGACGTTCTGGACGCACGCGATCTCGACTGGCGGGATGATGTAAGCGGGGTTGTCGCAGCTGAAGGGGACCGTATCGACTGCGGTGGTCTCGACGTCGAAATAATCGAGATTCCGGGGCATTCCTCATGTTCAATCGCCGCGTACGCGCCGGCCGTCAGGGCGCTTTTCCCCTCCGACGGAGGCGGCATTCCGTTCAGGGACGTCATTATACCTTCCGGTAATTCGAATTACACCAGGTTCCAGCAGAGCCTGGAAAAAATGCGACCGTTGCCCGTCGATTTTTTCTGTGCAGATCACGGTGGATTTGTGACGGGCGACGAGGCCCGCTGTTTCATCGAGGACGCCATCGAAGCCGCGCGAGAGTTTCGAGTCCTCATGGAACGGGTGTACAGGCGCACCGGATCGGTGGATGCGACGGTAAAACGTCTCGTTTCCCTCGCTCTCGCCGCACGGCCCGATTACTTCCTGCCCGCCGAAATTATGGAGAGCGTTTACACGCAGATGGTCCGGCACGTGGCATCGGCGGCGACAGGGAACAACGAACAAAACTAATGTGAGGAGAGTGTATAAATAAACCGTGAAATTTTCCGAATTCAATATTCATGAAAACATTCTGAAAGGCATCGAGGACGCCGGTTTTACCGACTGCACGAAAGTCCAGGAAATGACCCTGACGGAAACACTCGGCGGGCGCGATGTGGCTGTTCAGTCGCAAACGGGGACGGGGAAAACGGCCGCCTTTTTAATAACAATATTTCAGCTTTTCTTCGAGGAATGGACGCCGTTCAGAAAAAAAGCGCTGATCGTCGTTCCCACCCGCGAACTGGCCGTCCAGATCGAAAAGGAAGCGCGCCTGCTCGGATCACACCTGGACATTGCCATGGGAAGCATCTACGGTGGTGTCGGGTACGCCGAACAGGAGGCGCTCCTGGAAAAAGACGCCGACATTATTATCGGAACACCCGGCAGGCTTCTTGATTTCAGCCAGTCGGGAAAGTTAAAACTCAAGGATCGGGGTTTCCTGATCATTGACGAGGCGGACCGGCTGTTCGACATGGGCTTTCTGCCCGACCTGCGGCGGATGTTCCGAAAAATGCCCCCGCCGGACCGCAGGATGACCATGCTCTTCAGTGCCACGCTCGACGCCGCGGCCCGTGAACTTGCCTGGGAGCATATGAACGACCCGGTGGAGATCCAGGCGACACCGGACCGGATGCTGGTGGAAGACGTGACGCAGGAACTCTACCACGTGGGTATAACTGAGAAGATGGAACTGCTTTTGGGAATCCTGAAGAAGGAAGATCCCCGGAACGTGCTTATTTTTACCAACACGAAGCACGACGCCTACGAGGTTTCGAAGCGGCTCGAATACAACGAATACCGCAGTACCTACATGATCGGCGATCTGCCCCAGAGCAAACGTCTCAAGATAATCGGCAATCTCAAGTCGGGGAAAGTCCGCTACCTGGTTGCCACGGACGTCGCCGCCCGGGGGCTTCACGTGGACGACCTAGAGATGGTCGTCAATTACGATATTCCACAGGATTTCGAAAATTACGTGCATCGGATCGGGCGGACGGCGCGGGCCGGAAGGTCGGGTAAAGCGGTGTCGCTGGCCTGCGAAAAGTATGTATACGGCCTGGAAGCTATAGAAAAATATATCGGTATGAGCATTCCCGTGATCTGGCCGGAAGAGGAGCTCTTCGTTCCCGATGCCAGTGCGGGCAAAAGGTTCAGAATGACTGACAGGGAACGCGAGCCGAAACTGAAAGCCCGTGGCGATGAACGGGAAAAACCGTTGAGGCGCAGAAAGAAACAGGTGAAAGGTGACCAGGAACGGACGGAGGGAGAGAAGAAGCGCCGTCGAGAAACCCCCGTACCGTCCGAGTCGAAAAAGCCGCCGCGTGAGCGAACCAGGAAACCGCCGACCCGAATGAAAACCAGGGAAGAGCGGATTGCTTATTATCGTGAAAAATACGGAGAAGATTTCACCGTTCCCGCCGAAACGGTAAAAACAGGTCCCGCGGCGGCGGAACATGCGGTCGGGCATCACAAGCTCGAGGAAAAGCGTAAAAAAAGCGAAGAACCTTCCTTCCTTTCGAAAGTCAGGCGTTTTTTCGGAACGGAATCCGGAGGAAAGCGAACGAAAAAGAAATAAATCCCGAAGGTATCGAGTACAGAAAAAGACCCGCGAACAGCCGGTGCGATCCGGTTCTCCGCGGGTCCTGTTGCTTCTGCTTCCGTCGGCCGGTTTCTACAGAAAACGATCGATCTTGGCCGATTTTTTGAGGCCGTTCACGTATTCTTCGACGCCTTTGTTGTTTTTCTGGTTCTTCAAGTGTTTATCGATGGTATCTTTCGCCTCGTCGAACGGCACCACCCGTTCATCTTTCCTGTCAGTCACCCGTATGATGTGATAACCGAACGAGGTTTCGATCACCGGGCTTGTTTCGTCCGGCTTCATCGAAAAGGCGGTATCCTCAAAAGTTTTGTCCATGCTGCCCCTGGCGAAAAATCCCAGGTCGCCGCCCTGTTCGCTGCTGGGACACTGGGAGACCTCGCGGGCCACTGTCTCAAAGTCATCGCCGTCTTTCAGACGTTTCCCGGCGGCGTCGATTTTCGCCCGCGTCTCTTTCTTGTCGGCCTTGGAAGCGTCTTCCGGGACGGCGACAAAAATGTGGCTCGCCTTCACCTGTTCGGGTTCCTCGAAATAACCGGGGTTTTCCTCGTAGAAGGTTTCACTTTCCTCGTCGGACACGGAAATATTACTGAGCACCTCCTGCTCAAGGAGGTTTTTCACGGCCAGACTTCTCTTGATCTGCGATTTCAGTTCCGCCTGCGTGACGCCCATCTTTGCCATCGTATCCCGGTAGGTGTCTTCATCGGGGAACCGTTCCTTCAGCCCCTGCAGTTCCTGGTCTATCGCCTCGGAGGAAACGGGAATATTCCTCTTGACGCTTTCCTGGCAGAGCAACTCGAAGTTAATGAGTCGTTCCAGTACCTCATGTTTCAGGCCTTCCATCTGGGGCTCGGCCACCTGTTCTCCCCTCATGGCCGAAAGTTCTTTGATCTTGCGGACTTCTTTCTCGAGCGTGTCCAGTGGAATCATTGTACCGTTTACAAGGGCAGCCGGTTTGTCGGCCATTTTTTTCTGTGAAGCTTCCTGAGCGGTAGCAGCGTGCGGCAGGAGCCACAACATCAGGAAAACCGATACCCACAGGATTTTCATGTTAACGCGCATACTTTCACTCCGTTTTTATGGATTTGAAAAAGAGTTCCTGAAACAGTCCGTGTCGGAAACGATGCGCTGACCGTCGGTGGCGACGCGCAGATGATAGGCAACCCTTAATCAGTTATCGTACCGTCCATATCACAAATAAATGAAATTAAAAATATTTTTTAAAAACCGCCGGGTGATGCGGTATAGTTCCGTTAAGTATGATGCCGGCGGTGGAATCGGCAATGCTGTGCCGGAATAACATGGAGATACGAAATTCACGAAGGTACATTCACGAAAGGGGTAGTTCATGAAATATTCGACGGCGCGACAGGGAAGGATATTTGTTATCAGGCTCGAAGACGGCGACATTGTTCATGAAGAGATCGAGAAACTCGCGCGGTCCGAGGGGATCAGTGCGGGAGCCCTGATCATTCTCGGCGGCGCCGACGAGGGGAGCAGACTTGTCTCCGGGCCCCGGGAAAGCCGGTCAAAACCCGTCGTTCCCCTGGAAGCGGTTCTCGACAATGTCCACGAAGTGGCGGGTACGGGGACTCTTTTCCCTGACGAGGACGGGAATCCCGCTCTTCACATGCACATGGCTTTCGGCAGGCTTGGTGAGCCGAATCGAACCGGCTGTATCAGGACGGGCGTCCGCGTGTGGCATGTCATGGAAGCTGTTCTCGTGGAATTGCTCGACTCGACGGCGGTCCGTCGGCTGGACGACGCGACGGGGTTTGCGCTTCTTGATCCCTGAGCGGGGGATTGACGGAGGTTACCGGCCGGCTGCCGGCCTGGAATCATTGTTCCAGAAGGGCGACATGGCTCGCAGCGTCGTTATGATGTCCACAAGTTTGTCCACGACGAAGTCGATTTCTGCTTCCTCACTGTATATGCTGAGGCTGAATCGTATCGAACCATGGGCCATGGTGAAAGGAACCCCCATGGCAAGCATGACGTGCGACGGCTGCAGAGAACCCGAGGTGCAGGCGGAACCGGACGACGCGCAGATACCGTATTCGTTCATCATGAGGAGAATACTTTCCCCCTCGACATATTCAAAGCTGATGTTCGCCGTGTTGGGCAGGCGGTTTTCGGTGTCGCCATTGATCTTCACATGCGGAATACGCGCCGTGATTTCCTGTTCCAGCTTGTCGCGCAGTCTCCGGACGCGGCCGTTCATGTCGGGCAAATGCTCCAGGGCAAGTTCGCAGGCCTTTCCCAGTCCGGCTATGTAGGGAACATTTTCCGTGCCGGCGCGGCGTTCCGACTCCTGGTGTCCTCCGATGAGAAAGGGGGCGAACCTGGTTCCTTTTCGCACGTAGAGAACGCCGATACCCTTGGGGGCGTGCAGCTTGTGTCCCGAAAGGGACAACATGTCAACACCAGATGAGTCCGCGTCCATGGGGACTTTGCCCACTGCCTGGACGGCGTCGGTATGAACGGGAATTCCCCGCTCGCGGGCGATGCCGGCTGCTTCCTCTACTGGGAAGATAACGCCCGTTTCATTATTAGCCCACATGAGCGTTACCAGTGCCGTATCATCGGTGAGGCTTTCCCGGTAGGCGTCCATGTCGAGACGGCCTTTTGAATCGACGGGCACTTCCGTGACGCGATAGTCGTTCCGCGCGAGGAACAGGCAGAGTTCCCGCACGGCGGGGTGTTCTACCCGGCTCGTGACAATATGCCGTTTGTCGGGATTGACCGCCAGGGCCGACCGGATCGCCGTATTATCGCTTTCGGTGCCGCAACTGGTGAAAATAATTTCATCGGGCGACGCGCCGATGAGCCGGGCCGCGTGCCCGCGGGCCTCCTCGACGACGGGAGCGACCCGTCCGCCGAAGGAATGCATGCTTGAAGGGTTACCGTAATCCCCGGTGAGGTACGGCATCATGGCGTCGAGAACTTCCGGCGCGATCCGGGTGGTGGCGTTGTTGTCCAAATACACGACATTCATTCCGTCACCTCGTTTTCGGAACGCACCCGGTCGATGATGCCTCGAATGATTTCATGGCAGGTCCCGCACCCGCCGCCGGCCTTGGTGAAATTGGTGACTTCCTCCACGGTCGTGAGATTGTTTTCGCTGACCGCCTGTTCAATCTCCCGCCCGGTGACATTGAAACATTCACAGACAAGAGCAGCAGTTTCAGCCGGCGCCCCCCGGTAGTTGGCGATGGCGGCTTCCAGGGCCTGACGTCCCATGACAGAACAGTGCATCTTGGCGTCGGGCAATCCGCCCAGGTATGCGGCGATATCCCGGTTCGTAATTTTCTCCGCTTCCTCGACGGTCAATCCCTTCACCATCTCCGTGAGAGCCGACGCGGAAGCAATGGCGCTGGCGCATCCGAATGTCTTGAAACGCGCGTCCCCGATTCTTCCCGTTTCGTCGAGCTTGAAGGTGAACCTGAGGGCGTCTCCACAAGCCATGGACCCTACCTCCGCCATGCCGTCCGGATTTTCCAGATCGCCCACGTTACGGGGATGAAGAAAATGATCCCTTACTTTGTCTGTATAGTCCCACATGATTCAATCTCCTTCGGCATCAGCTAGAAAATCGGTCGCCGACATTGTGCATGACAATTTATTTATTATAATAATCCCGGTTTGTTGCCCGGTCAACCATGCTTGTCTCTTTCCCGGTACGTTTCGGCGGACAAACAGGCAAAACTTGTATCGGTACGCGTTGATTGTTGTCAAGGCAAAAGTCGATTCCGGTCGACCGAAAGAGAGGAAACGCGAAGAGAATCCCATGTTTCCCACGCCGGCCACCTTTAAAAGGAATGCTTTTTGCTTTAATAAAGCAGTGCGGCAGTTGCTTTCAGTACATGATGCCGTTATAAAAAAGTATAGGTGAATCAAGCCGCCGGAATGGCCGGGCCGGACCGCCGCCTTTCGGGAAGGAGTTGGAAAGAATGAATCAGCGAAATGCCGGAGAGAAGCCGGAGAAAAGGATCGACGCGCTGGAGCAAAAAGTATGGAAACTTGAGCGCTTGAACCGTGATCTGCACTACCGGCTCAGGTTCGAAGGTCTCATCACCGCCATATCGGGCAAGTTTATCAATCTTTCCTCCGATTCGATCGACGCGGGTGTCGACGAAGCCCTTCGCGAGGTGGGCGAGATGACATCCGTGGAGCGCACCTATATTTTCAGATACGATCCGGAAGCGGGAACGGTAAGCAACACGCACGAGTGGTGCGCCCGGGGCGTGGAACCCTTTCATGACCGCCTGCAGAATATTCCTCTCGAGTGGGGTTCCTGGCTTGCCGGGAAAATCGGCGCAGGCGACGTCGTCAACATACCCCGGGTGCGGGATCTGCCCCCGGAAGCGGCAATGCTGAAAGCGCTCAATGTCGAGCAGGGAACAAACTCCCTGATCCTGGTTCCGCTTGCTTACGGGGGAACGATTACGGGATTGTTCGGTCTCGATTCCAGGAACGAGAACCGGACCTGGACCGACGAGGTGACCGCCCTGCTGAAAATACTGGGGGAAATATTTTCAAGCGCAATGGAGCGGAAACGAGTGGAGGAGGCGCTGCGTCGCAGCGAGGAGAAATACCGCACCGTTCTTGAAACGATAGAAGAGGCGTACTGGGAAGTCGATCTGAAAGGGGATCTCGCTTTTTTCAATCCGTCCCTGGTCGGACTGATCGGGTACCAGGAAGACGAGCTTCGCGGAATGAATTACCGTGATTACACGGCGCCGGAAGACCTAGACAGGATATCCATCCCGTTCTTTCAACGCCGTTTATCGGACGGGCAGAGGCGTCAGGCTCGACAACTATGTTTTCGTCGCGAACGGAGGGCGGCGCAGGGCTGTGGAGATGTCGACGTACCCGATTCGCGACGTTGAAGGAAATATTATCGGTTTTCGCGGTGTCTCCCGGGACGTGACGGAACGGAAACAGGCCGAACAGGCGCTTCATGAAAGCGAGGCGCGTTACCGCGCCGTGCTGGAGGCGAATCCCGATCCCCTCGTTGTCTTCGACAGAGAAGGACGCGTTGTGTATTCCAATCCTGCTTTCAGCGAGGTCTTCGGCTGGAGTGCCGAGGAGCTGGAGGGGCGGGTCATGGAGAAATTTATTCCCGATGACCATCTGGATGAAGGCCGCCGCATGGCGGAACAAATGATATCCGGCGAACGTTTTTCAGGGATAGAAACGGAACGGTTCACCCGGTCGGGCGAGCGTATACCCGTCGGCATCAGCGGCTCAGGGTATCGCGACGCGAGAGGGACGTTCATGGGAGGAATCGTGACGTTGCGGGATATTCGTGAGAAAAAAAGAATGGAAGAACAGCTGCTCAATATACATAAACTGGAATCAATCGGCACGCTGGCCGGCGGTATCGCCCACGATTTCAACAACCTGCTCATGGCCGTTCAGGGAAATGTTTCGCTGGCGCTTTACAACTTTGACGAAGAACATCCGCATTACCGCCTTTTCAGGAATATCGAAAAAAGTGTTAAGAGCGGTTCCCGACTTACGTCGCAACTGCTCGGATTCGCCAGGAAAGGTCGCTACGAGGTCAAACCGGTTGATTTGAACCGCCTGGTGGACGACGTGGCGAAAACCTTCGGCCGGACCCGAAAAGACATCATCATTCACAGCGATTCCGCGGGGGATCTGAGCGCCGTCGAAGCGGACGAGGGTCAACTCGAGCAGATGCTGCTCAATATTTTCATGAACGCGGGGGAAGCCATGCCGTCGGGCGGCGACCTGTTCCTGGCAACGAAAAACATGGTGCTTGAGAAACCTGACACGAACTTTGTGGAACTGGAGCCGGGCCGGTACGTGCAACTCTCGGTGAGGGACACGGGTGTCGGCATGGACAGGGAGACCATGGACCACGTGTTCGAACCCTTTTTCACCACCCGCGAGATGGGGCATGGAACCGGGCTCGGAATGGCATCAGTTTACGGCATCGTAAAAGGGCACGGCGGTCACATAGAAGTGCGTTCATCGGTGGGAGGCGGAACCGCCTTCGATATATATCTGCCTGCCTCTGATACGCCATTGCAGGCGGAGGGCGCCGAGCAGCAGGACGTCGTGAAACCCGGAAAAGAAACGATTCTGCTGGTTGACGATGAGGACATGGTGCTCACCGTCGGCGGGCAGATGCTTGAAAGACTGGGGTACGACGTTCTGAAGTCTTCCTGCGGCGCCGACGCCATGGCGCTCTGTGAAAGCCACCGTGAAAGGATCGATCTTGTTGTTCTTGACATGGTCATGCCCGGCATGAGCGGCGGGCAGGTGTTCGATCATCTCAGGGAAAAATATCCGGGGATCCGTGTGCTGCTCTCGAGTGGCTACAGTCTCGAGGGACAGGCCCGTGAAATAATGGATCGCGGTTGTGACGGGTTTATTCAGAAACCATTCACTATTCAGGAACTTGCCACGAGGATCAGGGAGATCCTGGACTGAAGGTTCCGCCTTGTTATTCGCCGGCGAAGAGATCGGCGTCGACGACAATGCCGCGCCGCATGAGCAGCGAGCCATCGAGCCGGTAGAGGGCGATGCGTGCCTTGCGGTACCCGATGATAGCATCGACCTCGTCGAGACGGCTTTCCAGAAGGTCGCGCTGGGCCAGTGCCACAGCCAGAGATGTTCCCCGTCCCACGTCGAATTTCACTTTTTCCGACCGAACAACCTCTTCCTGGAGCCTGCGCCGTTCGGCGGAGGCCTCGATCTGTGCCCGGGCACGGCAGGCTTCCACGTGGGCGCCGAGAATATCCTCCACGATAAGCTGAGCCATGTTGTCCAGGCTTGCCACGGCCTGGCCCCTGCCGGCAAGGGCGCGGCGTTCGGCGGCGCGGGCAGCACGGTTTTTCAGCGACCATTCAAAGCTCACGCCGCCCGCCACCCTGTATCCCGGTCCGGTTATGTCGGAGAATGATCCGCCGAAACTGTCGGCGTATCCAGTCTTGCCCAGGGTGATAAAAAGATCGAGTCGGGGCAGCAATCCGTCGCGGGTCTGTATGACTTCGAGATCGCCCTGTTCTATTCTGAGTTCGGCTTCAGCCAGTTCCGGGCGAAGGCTCAGTCCGAGGGCCACGTGATCGCCCGGGGGATCGAGCTCGATATCGGGTTCCTTGGGGCAGTCCCGCGGTTCGAGCTCCAGCAGCCAGGCGTCGGACGAGCCCGGGTTGATCAGGCGCAGCAGGGACAATCTGTTTTTCTCGCGCCTGCTGTGTGCGTTGATTAATCCCTGCCTTCGGGAGGCCAGTTCGGCCTGCGCCGCCGCAAGCTCCGTTTCAGCGACGGTGCCCACGGCTATGCGCCGTTCGATATCCTCAACCTGCTGCCTGGCGATCCTGAGCGCCTCCCGGAAAATCAATACCTGCCGCTCGGCGAGGAGGAGGTCCCAGTAGGTGGTTTCGGTTTCCGCGACCAGCGCTTCCGTGAACCCTCGCACCTCGTGAATGGAAATCATGGTGTCCAGTTCAGCCTGCCGGATTCCGGCCAGGTTTACCTTTCTGCCGGCGCCCCTGAGCAGGGCCTGCGTCAGGGACAACTCCACTCCGGCCGCCTGTCGATCGAGAACCGTTCCCGAATCGGATCGGGACTGGCGCACCGACAGGTCCACGGAAGTTCCCGTTGAAAGACGCCGGCCGATGCCCGCGCGGTACGTTTCCGATTCACTGCGCAGGCCGACGGGTTTGCCCGTCACCAGGTTGTTTCGCTCGATTTTTTCTCTGGACAGGGACGTTTCGGCAAAAAGCGAGGCGTCGAAAACCGCCCGTTCCTGCTCCTCGAAGGTGCCTGCAATGATGGGAGAAAAAAGCTGCACCGCCAGCGACCTGTTGTTTCGAAGCGCGAAGACGACGGCATCCTCAACGGAAATGGACAGTTGCCCGTCCTCGGGCTTGGGGAGATCTTCCGATATTCTCTCCGGACGAGGCCTGAGCCGATCGACCCGTGGTTCCTCGACGTTGTTGATTTTTCCCCCGAGCGGACTTTCGGTGAAGGTTTCCCACACCGTCGAAGAGGCGGCCGTCCCCGGCAGCGCGAGAATCATACTTGCGACGATTGCGAACAGGCGAAACCGCGGTTTCATTGTTTCAATCTCCCCGTCGATTCGTTCACCGCGACGTCATGACCGCGGTAAAAAACCGAATATATAAGAGGAATAAGAATAAGAGTGATGAAAGCCGAACTCATCAATCCACCGATCACGACGCGCGCCATGGGCGCCTGCTGTTCGCTTCCTTCGCCGATGCCGAGCGCCAGGGGGGTAAGAGCCAGCATGGTTGTAAAGGACGTCATCAGAATAGGCCGAAGGCGGCGGGTCCCCGCCTCGACGGCCGCGAGGCGGGCGTCAATACGCTGGTCGCGGCGGATTCGTCCCGCCTGGTCGACGATAAGAATGGCGTTGTTTACTACGATACCCACCAGCATGATGCCGCCGATGTAGGACTGGGCGTTGAGCGTGGTTCCCGTGGCAAGCAGCATAATAACGACGCCGATAAGGGCCATGGGCACGGAAAACATGACGATGATAGGGTCTCGCAGGGACTCGTAAAGACAGGCCATGACCATGTAAACCAGGATAACGGCGAGGACAAGTCCCCAGGCCAGCTCGCCGAAGGCCCGTTGTTGTTCCTCGTAATCGGCGCCGAAGGTGATATCGATTTCCCGCGGTGTGGGAATGGAGGCGAGACGCTGCCGGACATCGGCCACCACTGATCCCAGGTCGCGGCCGCTTATGTTCGCCTGAACGCGGCTCACCCGCTGCTGGTCCAGTCGCTCAATAGTCTGGGGACCTTCGGCGCGCTCGACGTCCACCACGTTTCTGAGGGATATGAATTCGTTGCGGTCGTTCATGACGCCCACGTTGAGGATGTCGTCGAAATCAAGCTGCTCGGCGTCCTTCAGCCGCACGAATATGCGGTACTCAGAACTCCCGTCGCGGAATTCTCCCGCCGTGGACCCGGCGATGGCCGTCTCGATCGTCCGGGCGATGCGGGATACGGAAAGACCGAGATCGGCGGCCCTGATTCGGTCGATGCGGAGCAGCTCCAGCGGCACGGAGCCTTCCCGGCTGAGGAGGAGATCGGTAATTCCTTCCACGTCCTTGACGGCGTCACGCACTTCCCGGGCGACGCGGTCAAGCAGGTCCAGGTCGAAACCGCGCACGTCGATGCTCAGCCGTTCATCATCTCCGGCGGAGGCGAGGCGGAGAACAAAGAGGCCGCCGCTTGCCCGGGTGCGGATGCGCGCCCCGGGAATGTCCTTCAGCAGGCGCCTCAGCTCGTCGGCTATCTGTTCACTCGAGCGGGAACGCTCCGTCATGGGCGCCAGAGAGAGGCGGATGTCGGCGCCCATGGCTTCACCGCTTCGGTACGAAGTGCCTCCGACGGTAACGCTGACGGCCGTTGATTCGGGAACAGCGGGCAACACGATGTTTTCGACCTGGCGTACCGTTTCATCAAGCAGGGCGAGACGGGTTCCCGCTTCCATTTCGATGGAAACTCTGACCTCTCCCTCGTCGGCCGTGGGCATGAATTCTGATCCTACGGCTGAAAGAAGCGCGAGAGACAGCAGAAACAGGGCGAAAAAACCGAATATAACCGGTCCCCGCGCAGACATGGCCATTTCAAGTATCTTCCTGTAGCGGCGGTCCATGGCATCGAAGAGCTCACCACTCAGGGCGGTAAGCCGTGCCATGGTTCCGTTGCCGGGGCCGCGTTTTTCAGAAGGCGGTCTTACCCAGCGAGCCGCCAGCGTCGGCGTCAGCGTCAGGGCCGCGACGAGCGAGGCCAGCAGGGCGAATCCCACCACCCAGGCGAGCTGGCGGAAAAGGATTCCCGCCAGCTCCCGGGCGAACAACATGGGCAGAAAAATCGCCAGTGTTGTCAGAGTACCCGCCGTAACAGCCGCGGCCACCTCGCCGGTTCCGCGGACCGCGGCGTCCTTCAGCGTAATTCGTTCGCGTTCGCGGATACGGGAAATATTTTCCAGAACCACGATGGAGCTGTCCACCATCATGCCCACGCCCAGTGCGAGTCCTCCCAGGGTCATCAGGTTCAGTGTGAAGCCGCCGAAGTAAATTAACCCGAATGTCGCTATCACGGAGACAGGAATGGCCGTGGCGGCCACCAGGGTCGATGAGAAGCTTCGCAGAAAAAAGAGCAGTACCAGAATCGACAGGGAACCGCCTAAGAGAATGGAGCGGCCTACGTTGTTGATGGCAAGCTGGATATACTGTGAGGCGTCCCTGACGGTAAAAATGGTGACCTGGGGAAAGTCGCGTTTGAGGTTTTCTATTTCCCGGTATACCGCTCGAGCCACCGCGACGGTGTTGGCGTCGGGCTGCTTGCGGACGGCGAGGCGGACGCCGGGCTGGTCATTAATACGGATGAGGCTTGTGACGCGTCGATGAGTGTCGAGAACCTCCGCGACCTGATCAAGTGTTATGGGAGCGCCGTCGCGCACGGCCATGACCGTGGACGCCAGTTCTTCCAGGGACGTGAACTGGCCCGGCGTCCGGAGCGTGACATCGAAGCGGCCCCGTTCGATGTCGCCGGCGGGCACAGTGATGTTGGCGTCCTTTATGGACTGACGGATGCCGTCAAGCGAAAGTCCCAGCGCACGCACCTTGTCGAGATCGAGATTCACCTGGATTTCCCGCTCAAGGCCGCCCCAGATGTCGACGGCGGCGACGCCGGGCACCCGCTCGATGCGGTAGCTCATGCGTTCGTCGATGAGATTGCGCAATTCCAGTGGGTCCATGGGGCTCGAAACGCCGAGCATGAGGATCGGCATCGCCGAAATATCGAATTTCCGCACCTGGGGCCGGGTGACATCCTCGGGAAGTATGTGAATAATCCGGTCCAGGCGGTCCCGAATATCGTTCGCCGCGACGTCGATGTCGGTGTCCCACGTGAAGGAGACCCGCACGTTGCTTATTCCTTCCGAGGAATACGAGTTGATTTGTTCCACGCCCGCCACCGCCGCCACTGACTGTTCCACCGGTCGGGTGATCAATTCTTCCATTTCTTCGGGGCTGGCGTTTTCGTAGGTGGCGATAATGGACAGGGTGGGGTAGGTGACTTCCGGCATGAGATCGATGGGAAGCCGCGACAGGGATACTATGCCGATTGATACGGCGATGAGCGTGGCCATGATGGTGAAAACGGGCCGTCTAACGGTAAAACGGGCTGGATTCATTGAGACGGTCCTCCGCCCGGCATGTCGGAATACGGGGCGGAGCCCTGTTTCTTCCCGTCCGCTTCGAGCCCGGCGGGAACCAGTATGGGGGCTCCGTCACTCAGCAGATGCTGCCCAAGCGTCACCACGAACCCGTCAAGCGGCGGGCGTCGTATTTCCACCAGGTCGCGCGTTTCCACTCCCGTTTCGACCAACACGTAACGGGCTGTGCCGGTCTCGAGATCAACAGTGTAGAGAGCGCGTCGACCGGGACGTTCAACGAGTGCCGTGCGGGGAACGATACAGGCGTCGTCGCTGCGATCCATTTCTGTTTCAAGGCGGACGAACATGCCCGGCTTGAGTATCATGTCCGGGTTGTCAACCGCGATTTCCATACGGGCCTGGCGCGACGCCTCGCTCACCACCGGGGCGAGGCGTACAAGACGGCCTGAGAAGGCGCGTTCGGGAATGGCGTCTGCGGTTACTTCCACGTGCCGGCCAACGGACAGATGCGGGTAATCGCGTTCTGAAACGTAGGCGACGGCGATGAGCGTGTCGATTCTGACGATGGAAACGATCGGTGTATTGGCGGACAGGTAGGTCCCTTCGTCTGTATAGCGTTCACCAACGACGCGGGTGTGGTCGTTATCCTGCCAGTCCGCCCTGATGACCGTGTAGGACAGCATGAGCTCCGCGCCCATGAGCGCGGCCTGTTTCTGGGCCACCTGGGCGGAGGCGACGCGGACCCGCGCCTGCTGGGCCTGGTATTCGGCCCTGGCGCTGTCAAGCTCGGCTTCAGAGGCCACCCGCTGTTTGCGGAGTTGTTCCGCCCGCTCGTATTCGCGGCGCCTGATCGCGAGGCTGCTTTCAGCCTCGGCCAGGTTGGCCCGGGCAACCTCGAGTTCGGCCTTCGCCTGCTCCACTTCGAAACGGTACTTGTCATCGTCGAGAAGGGCCAACACCTGTCCCTGTCGAACCGTGTCTCCCAGGTCAACCTTCAGATCGTCGAGACGGCCTGCTATCTGTGTTGACAGGTCGAACTGCGCTCCCGGCTGCAAGGTCCCCGTAAACGTCTGCATTCGAACGAGTCGGCCCCGTTCGACGGGAGCGATTTCCACCGCCACGGGCGCCGCCGTTCCCTTCGCCGTGCCTCCCTGCGTGACCGTGTCGCGGTCCCTTCCGACGAAGAGCCACCAGGCGACAGCAATGAAAAGAAGCGTAATCCCTGCGTAATACCAGATATTTCTCTTTTTCACCGGCAAAAGCTCCTGATGACGTTGTCCGCTCCCCGGGTCGACGGGGCCGGTACGTTAATCCTGTGACATACAATTAATTCGGCGGATTCGTCTTCGTAAAACCCTTTCACGGTTCCCCATGGTAAGGCATAAGGTAACTCAGCATAATGCATGCGTGATCGTTCCGCAAGAGAAAGAGATATGGAAAGAGACAGTGAGAAAAGGACGATGACTCGAATTTTGAGAATATAACGTGAACGGTGAAAATGGCGGCGGGAAAACCGCCGGGCGGTTCTTTCCCCGGTGATCCTGATATGTGCGGCTCATTCGTCCGGGTTTATATTTTTCAGCACGTCCCGGACTTTCTGCGACAGTTGCGCCAGCTGGAAGGGTTTCTGCAGAAAGCCGGCGCAGCCCCGGTCCATGATTGTTTTGGCCTCC
>DSBH01000016.1 GCA_011056825.1 Deltaproteobacteria bacterium
ATTCAAACGTGACACCCTTGGTTATCTCCACGGAGAGCTCGTCGGCGTTGCCCTGGTAATATCCGGCGGCGAAAGCGTCCACGTAAAAAACGTCTCCCTCGCCCGGCTCTTCGGCAACGGACGAAAATTCGAGATCGATACCCTCGCCGGCGTCGATCGTGATGGTCGATCCCGCCCCCAGAACCTCGGGGGCGCTTTCCGGTCCCCAGCTCCGGCCGCCGTCATCGGAAACAGCCCAGGTATAGTTACCCGACCCGTCATCGGAAACAATTCTCACCGCGTATGTACGGTTTTCGTCGCCGCTGTAGGTGCCGGACACCGCGATTTCGCCCTCAAATTCGTTGTCGGCCGCCTGGGCGGGATCACCAAGCCACGGTTCATCCGAAGGAACTGCTGAAAACGGTTTCGTCCCTGTTTTTGTGCCCGAAAAAAGATAGCGGTCGGCGTACTGGGAATTGGCTATGGACTGGAGATGATCAATGAGTTGCGATACCTGTTCAGCGGCATAGAGACGGGTTTCCTCCGTGGCTGTTCCCGTTCCCTGGGAAAGTGCGATCTCGCGGGCTTTCACCAGGATGTCGTCGGCGGCCGTAAGCTGCGACTCGGTCATGGTGATCCAGGCTTCGGCGTTCTCGATGGCCTGCTGGTAGCCGGACAGCGATGACTGGCTTTTCTTGTAATTCATTATCATCGCGACACCCGAGGGATCGTCGGAAATCTTGTTGATGGTCCTCTGCGAGGCCATTTTTTCAAGAATTTCGGCGTATCGCGTCTGGACGGAATCCAGGTGCGTCCTCATGGTGTTGAATCGCATCATTTCCGTTACGCGCATGGACATGACTGTTTTCCTCCGAAATCATTTCACCGGCTTCGCTCAGCGAACCAGGAGCAGCAATTCCTCTATCATTTCATCAGCCACGTTGCACAGCCGGGCCGACGCCGAGTATCCCATCTGGAACCTGACAAGATTGAGCATTTCTTCGTCTATGGAAACCCCCGACACTTCCTCGCGCTGATTGCTCAACTGATCCATGAGACTCAGGTGGTGTTCGGCCAGGCGCTTACTGTCCGCCACATCCTGGGCGATACCCGCCACGAGCGTTGAGTAATGGCTGTTGATGGTGGTCTGTCGGTCGCCCAACGTGACCACGGCATCCTTCAATGCCCCCATTTCCAGCGCGTTCATGCCGTCTCCGTTCACCGTTGCCGAGGCGGCGATGCGGTTCACGTCGGCGGCGACGGCGTCGTCCACCGCCAGGGACGTCAGCCAGGCATAATCAAGCGACTCGTCCCGAATGAAAAAATCCCCGCCCATGTTTCCATACATGTCGTAACCGGTGTGGTGCAGTGTGTTCAGTTCCTCCGCAAAAACGGCCACGAAATCGTCCAGTTTTTGAAGATATCCCTCGTCACCCCCGATGACACGGTCCCGAATGTCGAGAAGAGCGGCAATTTTGCCGCCGGAGAGAGGAGCCGAGGAAGCGGCTGATCCTTCGACGCCTATGGTGTAGAAGGATGAATTTTCTTCATCCACGTCAAGTTCCAGGTGCCAGGTGTCGAGTCCCATCAGCAGGGGTGTTCCATCGCTCAAAAACAGGTTTATGGCTCCGTCGGAGTCTTCCATCTGGCTGAAATCTACAAGGGCAGCCAACTCGTTGATCACGGCGGTCCGCTTGTCGAGCAGGTCGTTCACGTTGCCCTGCCCCGCCCTGGTCTGCATGACCTTTTCGTTCAGGTCGGCGAGGGCGTCGATGTGATCGTTCGCCTCGCGGACAAGGTCCACCACCTGGGTATTGACGGATTCCTGCTGGCTTACAAGCTGTTCTCCCACGGAACGGAATGACTCTGCCATGCTCTGGGCGGCCGAAAGAACCGCCACGCGCTCGATATGGCTCGAAGGATCCATGGACAGGTCGCCCAGCGAGCACCAGAACTCGTCCATGAGGTGACCGATGCCCTCGTTGTAATCGTTGAAAATAACCTCGACCCTGCCCAGTTCCTCGCGACGGGTGTCACTGTAGGTATGGGCGTGTGTCTGGTCGGCGATCTGCGAAGCGATAAACTGATCGTACACGCGTTCGATCTTTTTGATTATCACGCCGGTCTGGGCGTCCTGGGCCCCCATGGTCAGGTTGGCGACGGAGTCGAAGACCGCCCGCTGGCGCGTGTAGCCGGGCGTGTTGATATTCGAGATATTCGAACCGGCGAGATCGATGGCGGTCTGGTGGCTCAGCAGCCCTCCCTTGGCTATGTTCATCAGGTTAATCCCGGCCATGTCCCTATTCCTTTCTGCAGACGATCCGTCCGGTCGCGTCGGTGCTTCTCATTTCTCCGTCGGTGCCGTAACATGACGGGGGCGTCACGAGACGGCTTATGAATTCGATGGATTTCTGCACGTGCTGAATCGACGAACTCACCAGCACCTTGTTCCGTTCGTTCCGCTCGTCAAGCCGCACCAGGATTTCGCGGAGCACCGCCTGCAGCTCCCGAAGAACGGCGCCGTGTCGACGGCCCGCATACCCGGCCAGCGTTGTCAGGTCGATCCCGTCCGCTTCTATGCCAAGTGCTTCGGCGATCCTCGCCACAAGCTTCGCCCTCGATTCGTCAAGCAGCCTGGCCTTCAGAATGATGGTTTCTTTTCTCGAATTGTTTTCCAGTAGTTCCGGGGTGGAAAAATTCACGAGCACATCACGCTCATGTTCGCACAGCTCGTAAAGTTCCCGGTAGAGAACGGTTTCTTTTCGAAGCACGTCCGCCAGTGCTTCCCAGAGAGAAACAAGTTCGCGTTCGCCTTCCACGTCCCCGTTGGTACCTGTAATTGATGTAATGGGTGTCACGCCGTGTTACCCCGTAGCGATGTTACGCGCGAAAGCACAATTGTGTTTCACGCGGGTTGCCGCACGAGTAAACACCAGAGGGAGGATGGTCGAAATGATTACGCGAGAATATCCAGCAGTGACTCGCCGATCATCTTTTCGGCGATCTTTTCACCGTCGACCCGGTACTCGCCGTTGTCAATGCGCTCTTTCAGTTCGTTCACCTTTTCCTCGCGAACATCGGGAAGCGCGTCAACGGCCCGCCTGGCCTGCTGGATTTCTCTCGCCCGTTCCGAGAGTGTGACCTTCTCTTCCGGAGCGACGGAGCCGGAAACCGACCGGTTTTCACGCCCCTGGGACGTTTTCTCGGCCGCCTGCTGCTGCTGTAGTAACTCGTGCAGCTGATTTCTGGTTTCCGAAACTTTCATGGAACAATTCTCCTCGCATGGTATTTACTCTTCATATCGTCTTTTTTCAAGAATACTTTAATTTTTTCTTATCGATCCGGCATCTTTAACTGTTCATAGAGCATCCGGCCGATGCCTATTCCTCCTTCCTGTCCGGCGAGCGCCTCCGCCAATTTCTGGTCAAACAAGGTCCCGTAGGGACTGTTCGACAGACCGGCTGAGCAGGGACCTCCTCCTTCGGGAATGGTCTTCCTCATGGTTTCGAGCATCCGGTATATAAAAATCGCCTCGAAATCCGAACAGGCCTTCTTCAGTCCTCGATCATCCGATTCCCTGCGCCCCTCTGTATTACCTGACGGGATGCCGGTCGCAATCGGGGAACCTACCATGATACTCTGTAACATATCTCTTCTCCGGTCCGGTGATCTTTCTCTACATGATGACAAGGTCCGCCTGCAACGCCCCCGCCGCCTTGATCGCCTTCAATATGGAAATCAGGTCACGCGGCGTGACACCGAGCGCGTTGAGCGCCGACACCACTTCCTGAATGGTAACTCCCCGCGGGACAACCATGAGTTGCCGCTTCTCTTCGGTAACGGCCACGTCCTCCTCGGTAGTGACCACGGTCTGGCCGCCCGGGGCAACGATGGTGCCGTCTTCCGAGCGCACCGTGCCGCCGCCGCGCGCCGGCGACGGCGCGAAGGGAAGCGGCTGGGATACATTATGGTGCTCCTTGATGGTTATGCTCAGGTTGCCGTGCGCCACGGCCACCGTCGATATCCGTACCTGCTCTCCGATTACCACCGTTCCCGTTTTTTCATTTATTACCACCGTGGCCGACGAGTCCACCGGGATTTCCAGGTGCTCTATTTCCGACACCAGCGCGACCATGCCGTTCTTTAATTCATCACCGGCCGTCACCGTGACTGTTCCCGAATCGCTGATGTCGACGCTGATTCCGGAAATTTCACTGTCCAGTGTTTCCGCCAGGTTCCTGCAGGTGGTAAAGTCCGGCGCGTGCAGGTTGATGGTTATTGCCCTTGATCCTCCAAAATCGTAGACCAGTTCCTGTTCCACGAAGGCGCCGTTGGGAATGGAGCCGACCGTGGTGTGATTTTTAGAGACGCCGGAACCGCCCGAACCCGCCGAAAAACCGCCGATCACCACCGAGCCCTGGGCGACCGCGTAAACACGGCCGTCGGCGCCTCTCAGCGGCGTCATGATAAGTGTCCCGCCCTGAAGGCTTTCGGCGTCACCGATGGACGAAACGGTCACGTCGATGCGGTTGCCGATCTTGGCAAAGGCGGGAAGGGAGGCGGTCACCATCACCGCCGCGACGTTGTCCGCCCTGAGATCCTTGTTCTTCATCGACAGTCCCTGCCTGCTGAGAAGATTGGAGAGCATCTGGTCTGTAAATCCCGTCCTCATGCTGTCCCCGGTGTCCGAAAGGCCTACTATGAGGCCGTAACCAACGAGCTGGTTGTCGCGGACACCGCCGACGCTTGCGATATCCTTGATTCGAGCGCCCGGCGCCGATGTAGAAAAAAGGACAACCGCCAGGAATGCGAGTAATGCCTGTACTGTAATCGCCCGTGGTTTTATCATTCCTTTTTCCTCTTCAACAAATCCGCTATTGCGTACGCGTTTTCTCAGAAAGGCCAGACCCAGTCGACAACCCGCGTCAGCCAGCCCGGCCTCATCTTGTCGTGTATGATGCCCTTCCCCGTGTAGACGATGCGTGCCTGCGCTATGTGGCGCGACGACACGATATTGTCCTCCGACACATCTTCGGGACGGACGATGCCCGATATTACGATGTACTGGTCTTCCTCGTTGACCGTCAGCTGCCGTCTGCCTTCGATGACAAGGTTGCCGTTGGCCAGCACGTCCACCACCTGGGCCGTGATAATTGCCTGCAGTTCCCCGTCGCGGCTGGTATTGCCCGAACCGGTGAGTGAACTGTCGGACGTTCCTCCCAGTTCATACTTCGCGACATACCGTTTATCGCGGGCGGGATTTTCAGGATATATCCTGGTCATGCCGCCGATGCCCGCGCTGTGATTCGTCTTCCGGCTGGTGGCCGCATCGGCCCGGTTCTGCCCGCTCGACTGTTCCTCGATGATCACCGTGATCACGTCGCCAACAAATTTCGCAGTGCTGTCGGCGAAAAGGGCGTTCGCGCGCCGTTCCCCGGGCCAGATCGATCCCGGCGCCGCTTCTTGAGGAGGAGGCTGGGGCGGCGGCAGAACCGTTTCACCCTTGGACACCGTGTCGGGTCGCGTGGCGCATCCTGAAAAAACGATCATCGCCGACAACACCAGCAATAACATCCAGAGCACTACAAAACGGTGTTTCTTCGGAATTGTATGGTCCACCGTCGATGTCACGATCGTTCACCTCCACGGGAACCGCGCGTTTCCACGTTGTCAGAACTCAACACGCACCTCCGATTCATCAACGACCCGGGCGTAGAAAAGATTGCTCGACGATGTATTCTTGACCCGGATGCGGTCGCCCAGTGTTCCTCCCTCGGCCGAGATTCCGGCCATCTCCATGCGCAATCCTCCCCGGGAAAGAACAACCCGGACCACGTCACCTCGTTTCACCAGCTGGGGGTCCTTGATCATGCGCTCCTGCAACTCCGTGTTCGGCGCGATGCTTCCCCGGACCACTTTGCCCGTCACAACGCCGGGATCGCCGATCCGGTTCCGCGGCGCCCGGTCGACCCACCGCCGCACCACGGTTACATCGTCTTCGGTGATCACCGATCCACTGCCGAGACACCGCGTGCTCACCACGAAATCTTTTGCAACCTCTATTTTTACCCGCACGGACCGCTCGTCGAGGAACACGCCGCCGCTATAAAACCTGATATTGAAGCTGGTCCTGCCGATATAATCCTCATTACGCCTGGCCTCGACGCGATAATTAATATTATTGCCGTTCAGAACCAGCTTGTCAGCCGAATCGTAAAATTCGACGCGGGCCGTTCCCGGCTCCCAGGGCATGTGTTTATCAATGTGGCCGACGATGATCTGTTGCAATTGTCCCGGGGTGAAGGTCGTTCCCCGGGACATTCCGGCGGCGTCAGCAGGAAACACCGCAACGGTTCCGATGAAGAGCGCGAGAGCAAAAATTGCCGCTTCAACGATGTTCGGTTTCACTGTTGCTACCTCTTCAGGTTGTTGACCATCTGGAGCATCGAGTCAGCCGTCTGGATCGCCTTGGAATTGATCTCGTACGCCCGCTGACCCACGATCATTTTCACCATCTCGTCCACAACGTTGACGTTGGACATTTCGAGAAAGTGCTGCGAAACGGTACCCAGACCGTCTTCACCGGCGTTGCCCGTAATGGCCTCACCGGATCCACCGGTTTCTTCCAGAAGTCCCCGTCCCAGGCTGCCGAGGCCCGCCGGGTTGAGGAACTTGGCGAGCTCGATCCTGCCGCTGGCAAGCACGTCCCCCACTTCGTCGACGGCCGACCAGGTACCGCCGCCGTCGACAAGAAAGTGAACCGTGTCCGCGGGAATGACGACTTCGGGAATCAACCGGTATCCATCGGAATTGCACATATACCCGTCCCGGTCCACTTTGAAGTTTCCACTTCGGGTGTACACGGTGCGATTCTCTTTCTCAATCTGGAAAAAACCGTCGCCCTCTATGGCAAGGTCGAATTCGCTGTCCGTCTGCTGGTAGTCTCCCTGGGAAAACATCTTCTGTACCGCCACGGGTTTGACGCCCATGCCCACCTCGAGACCGACAGGCAACTCGGTACCCGACGTCGTTTCAACGCCCGCTTTCGAATACACCTGGTACATGAGATCCTGGAAATCGGCCCGGGCCTTTTTGAACCCTACCGTGTTGATGTTGGCCAGGTTGTTCGCTATGACGTCCTGGTTTATCTGTTGCGAATCCATCCCCGTCGCCGCTGTCCATAATGCCCGAATCATATGCGCCTCCCGCCTGGTTTTTTACGCTATTCTGCCGATACGGTTGGTTGAAAGCTCGTCCATGTCCTGAACCGTTTGCATAACCTTCTGATAGGATTCGAAAACCCGGTGCGTGTCGATAAGCCGCACCATTTCGCGTATCGTTGCCACATTGGACTGTTCCAGTGACCGGCCCGCCACCTTCGAATCGCCGTCTTCCTGAAGCCCCGCCTCCCCGCTGTCGTCATAAAAGAGTCCGCTTCCAGCCGCCGTCAGAGCCGACGGATTATCGAAACTCACGATACGAAGCTTGCCGATCTCGATGTCGTCAACCCGAAGGGCGCCCTCCGCGCTGACGGAAACGTCGTTCCCGTTGATCACGACGGCGCCCTGTTTACTCATAACAGGATGGCCTTCCAGGGACGTCAGCTCGCCGTCGTTATTGACTGTGAACCGTCCATCCCGCGTGTATGCCTCACCATCAGGCGTGGACACAACGAAAAAACCGTCGCCGTCGACGGCCATATCCAGCGGGTTTCCCGTCTCGGTCACGGCGCCCTGGCTGAAATCGACGTATTCCCGGGGCATGGTCGGAATCCTGCCTTCCCAGCGCCCTTCAGGATCCGGCAGAAAAGACATGCTCACCGCCTTGTACCCCGGCGTATTGATGTTGGCCACGTTGTGCGTGGATGCGTCGAGCGCTTGAACAATGCGCGCCGATCGAACAGCCAGCATTTCCATACCGAATACCATGAACTCTCCCCCTGACGTCTTTGCATGAAAATCAAGCAAGCAACGTGCCATCGTATGAACAGGAATCGCGCTACAGGAAAAACTGGCAGGAACGGGTGACGGGAACAGCCGCGGCCGACTGTTCAAGATCTTTGCATAATACCCTTTTCTGTCATGCCGGGCTTGATCCGGCAGAATCCCCTTTAGAGAAAATTAGGAAGTACTTGATAATACCGGATATCGGCTCGCGTGCCCGTAGAGGTATTCGCCGGAACGACGAAATTGGTGATGTTGTGAGGTTATTCAGAGGACTCTGTTCGACTGCGGAAAAAGGTTCCGGTTCGGCAGGAAATAATTACCCTGTGGTTCATCTCAGACTGGGAACACCAGTCGGAAAGTGTCCGCTCGCAATCTTATTCACCGTCAGCGGTCGTTCTGCTCCGATATTTTTCCATTCATGCGGTAAATGAAGGCAAGAATCTCGGCAACGGCCAGATAGAGTTGAGGAGGAATGTCTTCGCCGATATCGAGACGCGCGAGCATTTCAGCCAGGGCGGGATCTTCCTGGACGGGCACGTGGTGTTTTCGGGCCAGCTCGACAATGTGTTCCGCGACGATCCCTCTTCCGCGGGCCGTAACGCGGGGCGCCCTGTCCTTCTCCGCGTCATACAGTATGGCGGCTGCAACCGCGGGCCGCTGATCATCCCGTTGTTTCATAACTGTTTCCTTTCAGATCCTGACGTCCAGCGCTTCTTCATCTGCGGCCGTCTCGATGATCCGCTGAATAGTCTCGGCGACCCGCAACGCGGTCCCGGTTCGACAGGAAAGATTCCCCACGCGAAGTCCGGCTTTCTCGAGGCCTTTCTGCAGTTCTTTCAGGGAAGACTCGATGAAGAGCGCTGTTTCGGTCTTTTCGCAGGTCACGGCGCAATCGATGCCGCCCGGCGCCAGCCGGGCCTCCACTGACAGGGGACCGAGCGAATCCATCTCGACGAAGAGGCGAACTGTTCCGCCTGCGCCGTTTTCCTGTTCCGGATTTCCACCGTCGTCGTCGAGATGGATGATCACGTCGGCCGTTGTTATTCCACCGGCCGCCGCGAGGGGAATCTGCATAAAAAGGGACCGCTCCAGTCCGCCGAGAAGAATATTCACCGCCCGCGCGGTCTCGACGGCTTCAAGAGAAGAAGTGATGAAACGGGCAAGCGTCGACGGGGGATCTTCACCCGACGCGGCGATTTTCTGTTCCACCGCGAAAAGCAAACTGCTGAGACTGCTTCCGGTCCCGCCCTGTACTGACGTTCCGGCCTGCCCTCGATCCGCGGAATACGCGAATCGAAGAAAATCATCCCTGACATTAGAACCTTTCCCGGAACGTCTGCCGGTAAAGATCAGGGATCTCAACAGCGAAGCCAGTTTGTCAGCTTCCCGGCCGCCCATGATTTTTCCCAGAAAAGCCATCCTTTCTCCGCCGAGCGCCGCGCCGGCACCCGCAAACATTTCCGCGATCGCTCTCGCGTGAAAAGTGAATCGCCCGGCGGAACTTTCAGACGGGGATGAGTGCTGCGTGACGCCTCCGGCGAAACGAAACATGATTCGAGGATGTATGCTTTGAACGAACAGGGAAACCGTTTCTCCCGCCCTGAGCGGAAGGGAAGTCGCGGTCTCGACAGTCAACCCCCTGACGGCGAGCGTCACGGGTCCCGCACCCGGCCGGGTATTCAGCACCCTGGCTGTGACGACTTCCCCCGGCGAAAACGGCACTGCCTGTTTTGCAACCGGCGCCGGCGCGCGGGAATCCGGCGCCCGAAAAAAACGAATGAGGGATTGCAATGAAAGAGGCGACGACGGCATCAGCTCTCGTTTTTCTTCGAACGATCGAGATCAAGCACGAGAGAAACTTCCCCGGCTGTCATTCCCAGTTTCCGGGCGATGGTTTCAGGTGAAGCACCGCGCGCCGCCATGGCAACGGCCGCGTCATAACGTTTCCCCGAACGAGGTCCCGGGGAATTCCGTTCATTTCTGTCCGGTTTATGCCGCTCCCCCTTCGCGGAGGAACGCGCCCTGCCGGCAACCGAATCCACCGGCTTTATCGCCCGCTCCACCCTGAATATGACAAAGAGAAGCACGCAGCACAGGGTGATATCGAAGACAAGTCCCCATGGTTCACCTGTCGGCCAGTACATTACTCTATACCTTTACGTCTATGGCGTGTCTCGTATCGTCCCCGTCCGCCGCTTCGCCGCCGGTGACACTTTCATCGCCTGCGTCCCGCCCCTCGTTCCGTCCGTCGAAAGAGCGTTTTTTTTCTTCCCTTGTTTCGTCTTCTCTGCCGACGAGATGTTCCTTCTCGGCTTTTTCGGAGTCGAGCACGGTCTCTTCCGCCCGCTTCTTCTCCTTTGCAAGGGCAATCTCGAAATAACGCTGCTGCATATCGGGATGCTGTTGCTGAGCCTGCTGAATGCGCTCCACCATGTTCGCCTGGAGCAGCCCCTGGGGCAGATGTACCGATCTCAGCATGGCCTCACCCCCTTTCCCCGGCGGCACCCGGCGTGTTTCGCCCGGACCTTACCGCCTGTCACTCAACCGATACGAGGTTATCCCGTGTCGAATACCGCACAGGCCCCGCACGAACATTTCCTGTTCTTTTTATCGTCGGTTGCGTGAAAAACTTGAATATTCACAACCCCCGCCCCTTACCGCTCGCCATAAGGCACAGATATGGTGATCTTGTTGATATTGGCGTTGGTATCCAGGGTCACGCGGGCGCCGTATTTTTTCAGAAGTTTTACGGCGCCGATAATCCCGCGGTGAATCGATGGAGCCTGTCCGGCCGATGCCGCTTTCAAGTCGCCTGCGAGACTTTCATCGTGAACGCCGGTATCGCTGATAACAATGGAAACGAACGTTGAATCGTAATCGCTGAATACTGAAAGAATCCGGACAGGACAATCAAGCATGGAATTCATGGTGTACCTGAGGATCGCCGACAGCGCCAGGGAATAGTCGGCAACAACGCCGTCCACCGTGGGAACGTCCATGGTAAGATTGACGTGTTTCTCAATGGAATGCTTAAAATCAAGATAAAAATCGAGAAAGCCCAGCTCCGCCGCCGCGAGTTCGGAAAGATTGACAGGACCCCGCCGCATGTCATGTATTCTCTGCATTTTGCCCGACACCTGACCAAAAAGTTCGTAGAACCTGTCACCCTGCTCGACAATGAGATCAACGTCCCTGAGTATTTTCCCCCTGGCGGCGTCGGACGGCTGGTTGTCGGCGCCCTTCCCATCAGAACCCAGAACTTCAGCGGCCCGTTTCTGCAAGAGTCTCGACCGACCCATGATCCCGTTCAGGGGATTGGCGAAATTGTGCAGTATCCCCGGAAGCACTTCCTGGATCACCGTGTCCTGAAACTCGCTTTTTAATTCTTCGAGAAGGATCGTATTCTCGTCCATCCTGATAAGTTCCTCCATTTCGCAACCGCCGGATGCAACCTATTGTGAACCCGGCGAAGACCGTATGTCCAGTATTGAATCACGGAGCATCCGCCACGCCTGTTCCACCTTTTCGGCCTCAGCCTGGTCGCCGGTGACATCCGGCGATGGCGCTCCCGTAGAATACCTTATGTACCGGTTTCCCGATTCATCTTCCACTTCCGAAACGCCCGGCCGCGACTGTTCAATCATGACGCGTATGACCGTTTCATCGACACCCTTCTCCCTGAGCAGGGCGATTTCCTCCGGCGAGAGGGCGAAACCGGCCGCCGCGATCGAACCCGTTACGACAACACCCGCGACAATCACCGGCAATCTCGTCATGAACCTTTTCAGCCGCATCTTCATCTAAATCACCACGAACCTCGTGAAGTACACCGCCGTTACCCCTTTTTCTTCGAGCTTCATCAGTATGCGCCGTTCTATTTCACGCCTGAGCAGTCTTGGCGGCATCGAAACGACACGTCCCTCCGACAGCAGTGCCCTGGCGGCCCGGTACAGACTGACCCTCATTTCATGACTCTCCGGCTCATCGGAACTTTGGTCACATGAAAATTCGAGTACCATGTCACAGAACACCACTCGATCTCTTCCATCGATCCCGGATACGCGGAACAGAAAATCCGGGTATCGCTCAGAGTGCCCGCCGGCTCCGGCTCCGGCTCCGCCCGCTTTTCCGGCGACCGATCCCTGTTCTTCTCCCGGACCGGCCATGAAAAGGGCGCTCACCGCCTCGGAAAAGCTTTCGCTCACCCTTGCGTGGTAGATGAACATGCCAATTACCACCAAAATCCCAACCAGGACGAGGACCGCCAAGACCGGGGAAACCGGAACCTTCGAACGGGCAGGAGTCGTTGTTTCAACGTTAGCAGCCCCAGTACCGGATTCTTCATCGGATTCAATTGTATCCGACAGATCGGCGTTATTCAACTTTTCCGTGTCATGTTGTTCCATTGCGACCGACACTCCACACGTTTATGAAAGCGACCCGCCTTCCAGGTCAAGCGGCCTGAGAGCGTTCCTGAGCCGCAGTACCGCCCGGGCGTGAAGCTGACAGATTCTCGACTCCGTCAAACCGAGGACGAGACCTATTTCCTTAAGCGTCAGCTCTTCATAATAATAAAGCGACAGGACGATTCCTTCCTTTTCCGGCAGTGATTCGACGGCATCCTTCAGGACCCGCTTGACTTCTTTTCTCTTCAGGAAAGCAAAAGGGCTTTCATGTTCTATTTTTTCGAGCACCTCAGACTGGGCGTACCGCTCGGTATAATCCGTCGGCAGGTCTTCGCTTGAAATGAGCGACAAGCCCCGTGCGTCGTCGAGAAGCGCATAATATTCTTCCAGCGATATACCCATGAATTCTGCCGTTTCCTCGTCTGAAGGTTCCCTGCCCAGTTCGGTACGGAGCGAACGGGCGGCGGCCTCCAGTCTCGAATCCTTGTTCCGGGACGAACGCGACAGCGTGTCCCGCGACCGGAGCTCGTCCAGGATGGCCCCTCGGATCCGGTACCGGGCGTAAATTTCGAACTGAACGTTCCGGGTCTCGTCGAAACGCTCCACGGCGGATATAAGCCCGAGCGTCCCCGCGCTTACCAGGTCTTCACGATCAACGTGGGCCGGCAGCCGAACGGCCATCCGCTCCGCGATGTTCTTTACCAGGGGCGCGTACTGCACGATAAGCGCGTTTCTTTTTTCCCTGTCATTCATTCCCCGTAATCACCGCGTTTCCAAAAAATTTGAGCATGCCCGGTTCGTCGCTGCGACTCTTCCGGTCATTCATCAGGGTGTCGGCGATGGCTCCCAAAAGCCTGCTGGCACGGGTTGACGGATACATTTCCGTGAACAGGGCCTGCTGCCGAACCGATTCTGTCACTATTCGGTCGTAACCCACGTATCCGAGATATTCGACCCGAAGATCCAGGAACCGGTCCGTGGCCGCCGACAACCGACTGAAGACGCGCATGGCCTCCTCGGCGCTTCTCGCCATGTTGACCATAACCAGGAAATCCCGTATAGCGTACCCGCGATTCAATACCTTGATCAGCGCGTAAGCGTCCGTGAGCGACGTAGGGTCAGGCGACAATACAACGATAATCTCGTTGGCCGCCATGTTGAAATAGGTCACGTTCCCGTTGATACCCGCGGCCGTGTCGATTACCATGATGTCCGGTTTTTCGCCGAAGCATTCCAGTTCCTCGATAAGCGTCATCTTGTGACCGCGGGATAATTCCGCCATTTCCTGAATACCCGAGGCGGCCGGCACGATCATGACGCCGCCCGGCCCGCGCACGACCACGTCGGACAGGGTTTTTTCGCCCCGCAGCACGTGGCACAGGTTGTAGCGGGGAGCAATGCCCAGGAGTACGTCGATGTTGGCGAGCCCCGCGTCGGCGTCGAGCAGGAGAACCCGCTTCCCCTGCATCGAAAAGAGATAGGCAAGGTTGGCCGCTATGTTTGTCTTTCCGACACCGCCCTTGCCGCTGGTAACAGCGATCACCCTCACCCCGCTCTTCTTACTCCTGCCGGTCGAGGCATCCCTTCCACCGGTCACACCGGCGTTTCCCGCGTATTCACGTAATATTCCAGCCTGGTCCACCGATTCACCTCTTCATCTTGCGCAAATAAACATCGTGGCAACCACGTTTCCGTTAATGCCGGGGAATTTCCCGGTCGACGACCAGCCGCGCGATTCTTTCAGGATCAACGGAACGGATATCCCGGGGAACCTGCTGTCCCGTCGCGATATCAGTCACAGGCCGTCCCGCGAGGTCGATCACGTTGTACACACAGCCGTAATCACCGGCGTCGTCGATCTTCGTCATTATAATCTTCTCATATTCCAACGGGCGGAACCGCCGCACCGCGTCTTCCATAGCTTCCTCTCCGGTGGTGGCGCTCAGCACGAGGTTCGCCCTTACAGGGACGCTCTCCCTGAACGATCGGCGCAGCTTCGCGACATATTCCCCGTCGGATCGGCTTTTGCCCGGTGTGTCGATAAGCACGCGGTCCAGGTGGGTAAACGAGCTGAGCGCCGTCTCAAGAGAACCGTCCGCCGGGACCGAGATCACCGGAACATTCATGATATCGCCGTATATTTTCAACTGTTCAACCGCGCCGATACGGAAATCGTCCATGGTGATAATACCGAGGCTTTTTTTGTCCCTGTACAGAATACGGGCGGCGAATTTCGCAAGCGTTGTCGTTTTTCCTTCGCCCGCGGGTCCCACGAAGGCGCAGATCCTCTTTTCACCTTCAGGACCGGACGAACAGGACGCCACCGACCGTATGATCGCCCGTTTCAGCGTGTCGCCGGTCCTGTCACTGTCCTGGCCGGCATTCGCTTCGAGATCTTCATCCTGTATTATTTTCATCAGTTTTCCTGCCGCCCGCCGGGATAATCCGCGCGAGAGAAGCTCCCGGTAAAGAGGCGGGGTTCCCCGCTCGTCGTTCTTCCCCGGAAACGCCAGCTTCGACGCGAGGGAAAGCATGCGGTCATTCATCTCGTCAA
>DSBH01000091.1 GCA_011056825.1 Deltaproteobacteria bacterium
CTTCTTTGAAGCGCTCGCACTGGGCCTTGTCTTCGTGAGGGATGCCGACATCATCGGCCGTCGTTACGCTGCCAACCTGCTCGGCTCCGCCGGAGGCGGAGGGCTTGGCCTGTTGTTCCTGCTCTGGTGGGGTCCCGAAAAAATTATTCCGCTGTTTTCTTCCATCCTTGCGGTTGGCGTCCTTGTTCTTATCTTTTCCAGAGGAGACAGAACCGTCAGTTTCCGGTGGTACGCCGCTTCATTGATTCTTTTGTTCACAGGAGTGGCGGTTCATATAGCCGCTCCTCCTCTTCCCCTGTCTCCCTATAAAGATCTGAGCGCCGCCTTGCGACTGCCTGAATCCCGGGTCGTAACAGACCATCCCCACCCCATGGGAAGGATCCAGGTTGTGCAGGCTCCGTCGCTTCGATACGGACCCGGTCTTAGCCTTTTCTACGACGGCGAAATACCAGCGGCGCCGCGGTTGTACCTGAACGGAGAGGAATACGGAGCCTGCGTTCCACCGACAGAAAAGCGGCCCCATATTCTTGATTCCAGCGTGACGGCTCTTCCGCTTCTGATCGGCGAATTCAAACGGGCCCTGGTCCTCAACGCCGGCGCTGGGGCATCCCTGGGACATCTGTTGTCACATACTATTCCACACGTGAACGGTGTGGAACCGCACCCCCTCGTCGTGGATCAGCTCGCGACCCGGTACGGCGCGTCGCTTTCCGACGGCAGGCTCAGCCTGGCCACAACGGACAGCCGGTTTTATGTGCGGCACGGGGACAGCACCTACGACCTCATTCTGTTTCCCGTGCAGGGAAACTTCGGTGGAGATGTGGGGTTACAGGCGCTTCGGGAAAATTACCTGCTGACCCGGGAATCGTTCCGGGAACTCTGGAGATCACTCGACGAAGACGGGATACTGTCGTTCAGTGTTTACATCGACCGTCCGCCCCGTCGAGGCCTCAAGCTGCTGGCGTTGCTTGTGGAAACCATGAAAGAAGCGGGCATCGAATTTCCCTCTCGCCACGTCGCCGCGCTCAGGAACTGGGACATGCTGACACTGGCCGCATCACCGAGCCCCCTGGGCGAGCCGGTTCGTCAGGCGCTTGCCCGGGCCGCCCGAAGAGGCGGGTTTGACCGAACCTGGATTCCCGGTATCGGTCCGGCGGAAACGGACCATAATCACGTCATGGAAGGAGATCTTCTTCGAACAGGCATGCGCCTTATACTTGAAGGAAGGGGAGAATCATTCATCGAGTCCTATCCCTTCAGCATCAGGCCTCCATCGGACGACCGTCCCTATTTTCACCAGTTCCTGCGCTGGGACCATGTAACGGACGCCAAACGGCTGATGGGCGAGGGCGCCGTCGCCTTCGTGGAACTCGGATCACTGCTCGTCGGAATAACGGCCCTGTTGCTCGCTTCCGCGGCGTTTATCCTTATACTATTGCCTCTTTTCAAGATGAATCGGGCACCCGGGCGATATGGCGTGATGGTTTTCATTCTGTTCGCCGCCTTCGGAACCGGATTCATGTTTCTGGAAATCATGTTTATACAGCGCCTCACGTTGTACTGGGGACATCCCATCTACAGCGCCGCCGGGGTCATTTCGGCCCTTCTGTGCGGAATGGGAATCGGCAGTCTGACGGCACAGCGTATGCGCGACACATCCATTATACTCCCCGCCGTCCTTGCCGCGGTTTGCGCCGTCGTTACCGTGTCCCTGGCGTTCTTTCCCGTCTTGTTCGACGCGACGCTGGCATTTTCCGGCCCGGTAAAGTCTCTTGTCGGCCTCGTCTCACTTGCCCTTCCCGCTCTTTTCCTAGGCATGCCCTTTCCCCTGGCATTGCGGCGGTTGGACCATGATTTTCCCACACTTACCCCCTGGGCATGGGGAATCAACGGATTCTTCTCCGTCCTCGCGGCGCCTCTCGCCGCCATACTCGCCATGCACGTCGGTTTTACAATGGTGGGATGGTGCGCCGCGTTGGCGTATCTCGCAGCACTGGCCGCTTCCGTGACCTTCAGAAACAACGCCCGGAAAAACCTTGTACGGAATGCCGCATCCTGAAAAAGCGGTGCGGCATCACCGAACCCGCCACGGAAGAACCGGACGTTGCCTGGCGCCTCTCATGTCGCGCCCGTTTCGTCTTTCGGAAGGGGAATAATGCAGACGGGAACAGCTGATTTTCGAAGGACTTTCTCGGCCACGCTTCCCAGGAAAGCCCGGCTCAGGCCCCTGCCGTGGGTGCCCATTACAATCATATCGAACCCTGTCGATTCGGCCCGTTTGAGAATTTCGTCAGCGGGATAACCCTTGCTGACTTCAACCGATGTCACGCGGTCGGCCAGTTCGGACTCGTCTTCAAGTTCAGTGTCGAAAAATTTTTCAAGGCGCCGTTTTATTTCATTTTTCGCACTGGACACGTTCTCTTCGATGTAGACGTCGTCGACGTATCCTCCGAAAAAGGCAAGCGCGTGGGGAGGCACCTCTTCGACAACGTGCAGCAGGTGAATATCCGCCCGGTTCTGTTTCGAGAGATACAGAGCGTAACGAAGGGCGTGAGCTGAATTGCGCGACAGGTCGGTGGCATACAATATTTTTTTAACGGCCGGTATCATGACATGAACCCCCGATAAACGTGGCGCGACCAATCTCGCCCATGGAAATAACTTTCCCGGGCATTTTTTACGCGTCCCATTCTCATCCAGTAATCTACATGGAAAAATGTATGTTATCTGCGTGACACCGTCAAGAAAATTAAGGAAAAGATACCGAATTACCCGTTTCCCGCCATCCATTAACATGCCTTCATTATCAGTTGACATTCCTTCGGCCATCTGATTATCTTTATGAAATTTTTTACGCTATGGAAACAAAAGACTTCACTTACGATTTACCCGAAGATCGCATCGCCCAGGAACCTGCCGCGTTAAGGGACCAGTCTCGCATGATGGTAGTCGACAGGCGGACTGGATCGATGGAATGCCTGCGGTTTTCCGAGCTTCCCGGGTTTCTCCACGACGGCGACGTTATGGTGGTGAACGACTCGCGGGTGATTCCCGCCCGGCTGAAAGGAGAAAAAGCAACGGGAGGCCGGATCGACATACTGCTTCTGGAACGCCTTGAACAGCCGAACCGTTGGCTCGTCCTGCTCCGTCCCGCGAAACGCGTAAAACGGGGAACCCGTATTTTTTTCGGCGCCGGCGGCTATGCGGATGTGATGGCGCGGGAGAACGAGAAAAAGTGGATTCTCGAATTCACTCTGAATGACACGTTCGAATCGTTCCTCGCCGCACGCGGCACAGCCCCCTTACCGCCGTATATTAAGAGACGACCCGGCGATGACAGAACGGATCGAGACATGGAGCGGTACCAGACGGTTTACGCCGCAGTACCCGGCTCTATCGCGGCGCCCACGGCGGGCCTGCACTTTTCAGAAAATATCCTGAAAAAACTGCGTGAGCGGGGTGTCCCGGTTGTACCCGTCACGCTGCATGTGGGTCTCGGCACCTTTATACCCATCGAAACGAAAAACATTGAAGAACACCGTATGGAAAAAGAGCGGTACGTTATCTCTTCCGAGTCGGCCCGCACGATCAACGAAGCCGGACGAGTCGTCGCCGTGGGAACCACGTCTGTCAGGACCATGGAATCGGCGGCGCGGAGCAACGGATCAGTGCAAAACGGAGCGGGAGACACCAACCTGTTCATCTATCCGGGATTTGAATTCAAGGTTACGGGAGCACTGCTGACGAATCTTCACTTGCCCGCATCGTCCCTGTTTCTTCTCGTCTGCGCCTTCGCGGGGACGGATCTTATGAAAAAGGCGTACCGGAAAGCAATCGACGAGGGATTCCGTTTCTACAGTTACGGAGACTGCATGCTTATCCTCTGAACAACCGGTCGAAGAGAACGGAGAATAACCACACGTTATGACAACGTCACAACGATCCGATCCTGATACAGTTCAAAGCGCCGTCGACGGCCGGGAACCTTTCCATTTTCACGTCCTCGCCACCGATCATGCCACAAAGGCGCGGCTTGGTCTGATTCAGACTCCTCACGGACCCGTCGAAACGCCGGTCTTCATGCCCGTGGGAACCCGGGGAACCGTCAAGGGAGTCACCCCCGAGATGGTCCGCGATACGGGCGCCAGAATTATTCTCGGCAACACCTATCACCTGTACCTGAGGCCCGGACATGAGCTGATAGGCCGCCTAGGGGGTCTGCACAGGTTCATGAACTGGCCCGGACCGATTCTCACGGACAGCGGTGGTTTCCAGATTTATAGCCTTGGAAAACTCAGAAAACTCACCGAAGAAGGGTATGCCTTTCAATCTCATATCGACGGATCGTCTCACGTCATGACCCCCGAACGCTGCATAAACGTCCAGGAAGCGCTGGGATCCGACATCATGATGTGCCTCGACGAATGCACGTCATACCCTGGGGATCGGTCAACCATCGAATCATCGCTTGACCTGACGTTACGCTGGGCCCGGCTTTGCGCCTCCGTCCACCGGTCGCACGACCGGGCTCTCTTCGGCATTTCCCAGGGTGGTGTCTACCCCGACCTGAGGAAACGGGGTATCGAGGCTCTCGGCGAAATCGGTTTTGACGGTTACGCGCTGGGCGGCCTCAGTGTGGGAGAACCGAAGGAACTTCTGTACGATACGGTTTCGCACGCGGCGCCTCTCCTTCCCCCGGATAAGCCCCGCTACCTCATGGGCGTCGGGACGCCCGAGGATATCCTGGAATGCGTGGCGCAGGGCATCGACATGTTCGACTGCGTCATGCCCACGCGAAACGCACGCAACGGAATGTTGTTTACAAACAGGGGAAAGCTTGTTATAAAGAACGCCCGATACCGGGATGACGGCAATCCCTTGGATGATCAGTGCGGATGCTACACCTGCCGAAATTACAGCAGGGCCTATCTGAGACATCTGTTTATCGCCAGGGAAATCCTGGCGATTGTTTTGAATACGATACACAATATTACGTTTTACATGAATCTCATGAATGGAATCAGGGAAGCCGTTCGGGGGGGATATTTCGATTCTTTTCGAAAAACCTTTCTTGAATCCTACAGAGCGAACAACGAGGAGGACGCAGAATGATAAGCGGCATAGCGTACGCGATGGGTGCTCCCGGCCAGGGAGGCGCAGGGGCTCAGGGCGGAGCGGATTTTCACTTTATAATCCTCATGGTTGCCATCTTCGCCATTTTTTATTTTCTCCTGATACGACCCCAGCAGAAAAAGCAGAAGGAACTGAGAGAAATGATCGCCAACCTGCAGCACGGTGACATGATCGTAACCACCGGCGGCCTTCACGGCAAGGTGACAGCCCTGACGGACCAGGTGGTCACGCTGGAGATCGCGGAAAAAACGAGAGTAAAGGTTTCCCGCAGCGCAATCGCGGGTCTGGTGCAGGGCGCGGGCACGGCGCCAAAAACCTCCTAGCGCCCGACGGTCTTGCCGGGAAGGACTTTTGTAATGTTTGACAAGAATATCAGGCTGAGAATAGCCATAGCGGTGGCGGTGACATTGGTGGCGCTTTTCTTTATCATGCCGACCTTAACGGATCGTCTTCCCGCCTTCTGGAAAAACCATCTTCCCAGCGACACGATTAACCTGGGACTCGACCTTCAGGGCGGCATGCACCTGATACTCGAGGTGCAGGCGGACCGTGCCGTGGAGAGCTCACTCGAGCGTCTCGGCAATAACTTGAAGGAAGCGCTCATGGAAGATCGTGTCCGTTTCCGAGAGGTCGCCGTGGAAGACAAGAGCTCCCTCGTTATGGAATTTCCCGACAGCGAATCCGCCGACCGGTTCAGGGATCTTCTGAAAAACCGGTATCCCACGTTAAAAATCACTTCATCGCGGATTACTGAAGGCGTGGAGCGGGTCACCCTTCGCGTCGACGCGGAACAGGTTGAAACCATCAGGGAATTCGCTCTCGAACAAAGTCTTGAAACGATACGGAACAGGGTCGACCAGTTTGGCGTCACGGAACCGCACATCATTCCACAGGAACGCGACAGAATTCTCATACAGCTTCCCGGTATCGATGATCCTCAACGGGCCATCAACCTGATCGGAAAAACCGCGCTGCTCGAATTCAAGCTCGTCGACGACGAGCACAGCGTCGATGACGCGCTTCGAGGCAACGTTCCCCGCGGACGGGAAATTCTCTACGGCGGCAGGGTCGATCGCCTGACGGGTGAACGGAATCAGGTTCCCTACCTGCTGCATTCCCGGGCCCTGATGACGGGCGAATCACTCGAGGACGCCCGGGTTTCCATCGACAACCGCTTCGGGGAACCCTATGTTTCGATCAAGTTCGATCCCCAGGGCGCCCGTGATTTCGAGCGGATTACATCCCAGAACGTGGGGAAACGCCTTGCCATCGTTCTCGACGGCGTGGTGCACTCGGCGCCGGTCATTCAGGAACGAATCGGCGGTGGACAGGCACAGATCACGGGAACATTTTCCATGGACGAGGCCCGCGACCTGGCCATTGTCCTCAGGGCGGGCGCGCTCCCGGCGCCGGTTACCATTCTCGAACAGCGCAGAGTCGGACCGTCCCTGGGACAGGATTCAATCGACAGGGGTGTAATGTCCATAATCGTGGGAACGCTGCTGGTTCTCGCTTTCATGATCGTCTATTACAACTACTCGGGCATCATAGCCGTCACAGCCCTGCTGCTTAATTTTATATTGATCTTCGGCGCACTGGCGGCGTTCAGGGCGACACTCACGCTTCCGGGCATCGCCGGCATTGTTCTTATCATCGGCATGGCCGTCGACGCCAACGTTCTTATCTTTGAGAGAATACGGGAAGAACTGCGGCTCGAAAAGTCGCCGCGAGCGGCCGTCAAGGCAGGCTACGACAAGGCGCTGTCCACGATCGTCGACGCCAATGTGACCACGCTGATCGCCGCACTGGTTCTCTTCCAGTTCGGGACGGGCCCCGTCCGCGGGTTCGCCGTGACCCTCAGCCTGGGAATCATCTGCAGCATGTTCACCGCCATTTTCGTGACGAGGATTATTTACGATTATTTTATCTGGTATAAACGAATCAAGCGGGTCAGCATCTAGAGGAGCACGTGATGGAATTTATTAAGCCCGACACCCGGTTCGATTTTCTGCGGTTCGCCAGAACAGCCGTGACCATTTCACTTGTTGTAATCGCGGTGGGCGTTATTTCACTTCTGTTTCACGGGGGACCGAAACTGGGTATAGATTTCGCCGGCGGCACCCTGATTCAGGTCAAGTTCGACAAGGAAACAACAGCGGGTGAAATCAGGAAAGCACTGAAACAAATCGACATGGGTGGAAGTATTATTCAGCGGTTCGGCGCCGCCCAGGAAAACGAATTTCTCATCAGGACGGATCTGTCGGAGGCGGAACTGCAAAATCTCTCCGGACTTGTTGAAAAAGCGCTCACCGAGCATTACGACCACGACCATTTCGAAATCAGGAGGGTGGAAATGGTGGGCGCCGCAGTCGGAAAGGATTTGCGACAGAAAGGCATCCTTTCGATTTTGTATGCCATGATCGGCATTCTGGTCTACGTAACCTGGCGTTTCGAACTTCGATACGCCCTGGGTGCCATTATCGCTCTTTTTCACGATATCATTATTACCGTGGGTATTTTTTCGCTGCTCGACAAGGAATTCACGTTGCCCGTCATAGCCGCCCTGCTCGCTATCATCGGATATTCCCTCAACGACACGATTGTTGTTTTCGATCGTATTCGAGAAAACGTCAGGGCGGGTCGAAAAAAACCGCTCCGCGACATCATGAACGCGAGTATCAACCAGATCCTGAGCAGAACTCTGCTTACGTCGCTTACCACGCTTCTGGTGGTTGGAGCGCTCTTCTTCCTTGGCGGCGCCGTTATTCATGATTTCGCCTTCGCCCTCATGGTGGGCGTTGTCGTGGGAACCTATTCATCCATATTCATCGCGACTCCGACGGTACTTGCCTGGGAACAATTGTGGCCCGCCTCCTCCCGAGGGAAAAAGAGGATCAGCTGAGGTGTCGACGTCGGCGGCGGCAATATTTATAATAACGCTGTTTCTCGGTATTTATCTTGTCGCTCTGGGGCTTCAGGGTACTGTCGTCATTCTTGTGGCTGCCGTTGTATTCGGCGTCCTTACAGAATTTCAGAATTTCGAGCCGAAACACCTGGTTCTGCTCGCAATTCTTTCGGTCATCGTCGAAACAACCGATGCGATAGTGGGCATATCCAACGCGGCACGTCCGCGCCTTTCACGGTATGCGGTCGTTCTATCTCTCGTCGGCGGCATTATCGGGGCCGCTTTGCTTACACCCCTGTTTTACGGACTGGGAACGATCACCGGGCTTTTCCTGGGGGGGTTCGCGGGGAAGCTCCTGGTGGAACTGATCGAGCGCCGGAAGTTGAAGCCCTCTTTCCGGGAAACAGGAAAGGCTTCCTTGACCAGAAACGTGAGCATCTTCATTAAAGGAACCGCCGCCGTGGGCATGACGGTCTTTCTGCTATCGCACGTATATTCGTGACGGAAGAAAAAAATGGAAAATAAAAAAAGAAGCGTTTTCAGAGAATACCTCCTGACTTTCGCCATTGCCGTCCTGATAGCACTGTTCGTTCGAACCTTTATCGTGCAGGCCTTCAAGATACCGTCCGGATCGATGCGTGAAACCCTGCTGGTCGGCGATCATATTCTCGTTAACAAATTTATTTACGGCGTGAAGCTCCCGGTTGTCAGAAAAACAATTATTCCCGTCAGCGAACCGGAGAGAGGTGATGTCGTCGTATTTATTTATCCGGAGGACCGGAGTAAAGATTTTATCAAGCGAGTCATCGCCGTGGCCGGCGACCGTGTGGAAATCAGGAATAAAAAAATTTTCGTCAACGGTGTTCTGCACACCGACGGTTACGGCATCTACCAGGACGACATCACCTATCCGCGATCCGTTCAACCGCGTGACAACTTCGGCCCCGTTGTCGTTCCCGAAGAACATGTATTCACCATGGGAGACAACCGGGATCACAGTTATGACAGCCGATACTGGGGATTCGTGGATCTGGATGACGTGCTGGGCAAGGCGTTTCTTATCTACTGGTCATGGGATCGTGAAAAACACGATGTCCGGTGGAACAGAATCGGCACCGTTCTGGAATGAGAAGTACCCTCCCCGCATCCACCACTGATGCTGTTTTTTAAAAATAAGTAACTCTTGACAGAAATTCCGACCGTTGCTATAAAACATCTAAATTTTAGAACGTCCTCCACGGAGAAGAAGCGTAAACATGGCACTCATTTTCGACAGGAAAATACAGAAAGCAACGGGCCTTCCCGGTTCTTGACGGGAAGGCTTTTTTTTGACCCTTTTCCGGGGCAAGACCTACCGGCGGGAGGAAAATCATGGTCACGGAAAACTCGAAACGAATCGTCATGGACGCCGAGAGAATCGACCGATCCATCGCGAGAATTGCGTACGAGATCCTTGAAGACAATAAGGGCGCCGACGACCTGGTTATCATCGCCGTCAGGTCTGGCGGCATTATGCTGTCCCGAAGGATCAGAAAAAAAATCGCCGACATCGAAGGCGTTGTGATTCCCATGGGCATTCTCGATATAACCCTCTATCGCGACGATGTGATCATGACCGACAAGAAGCCGAAAATGGGAGAAACGGATATACCGTTTTGTCTGAATGACAAGAAAATCATTCTCGTAGACGACGTCATTTTTACAGGACGGACTATCAGAGCGGCCATGGACGCATTGATAGATTTCGGAAGACCGAGGGTCATCCGTCTCGCCGTGCTCGTTGACCGAGGCCACAGGGAGATTCCCATCCGGCCCGATTATGTGGGGGAAAAGCTTCCGTCATCTCTCTGGGAAAACGTCAACGTCATCCTGTCGGAGTCGGGCGGCGACGATGAAGTGGTCATTCTATAGAATCGAAACCGGTGACATGCATGGAACTGACGAGAAAAGACATTCTGGGACTGAGTGATTTCTCCGTGGACGAGATCAACCTCGTCCTCGATACGGCCGAATCTTTCAGAGAAATATCGACTCGGACGATTAAAAAGGTTCCGACTTTGCGGGGCATAACGGTAATTAATCTCTTCTACGAAGCCAGCACCAGGACCCACACATCTTTTGAAATCGCCGCGAAACGTCTCAGCGCCGACGCGATCAATATTTCGACGTCGACAAGCAGTGTCACCAAAGGGGAAACCCTGGCGGACACGGCGAAAACTCTGGAAGCAATGAGCCCCGACATTATAGTGATCCGCCACGCCTGCGCAGGCGCTCCGCACATCCTGGCCCGTCTGCTTGGCCAGTCCATCATCAATGCCGGCGACGGTTCACACGAACACCCCACCCAGGCACTGCTCGACATGCTGACCATACGGCAGAAAAAAGGAACCATTGAAGGTCTCAAGGTCGTGCTCGTGGGCGATATTATGAACAGTCGCGTTGCGCGCTCAAACATGTACGGCCTGACGCGGATGGGAGCTCGGGTGACCGTCTGCGGTCCGGCAATGCTCATTCCACGGGGCGTCGAGGGCATGGGGGTAACCGTTGAAACGAACATGCAAAAAGCTCTTCAGGATGCCGATGTAGTCATGATGCTGCGGATGCAGTTCGAACGGCAGCAGGGCGCTGTCTTTCCGTCGGTGCGGGAATATGCCCGACTCTTCTGCCTTACTGTTCCGATGCTCAAGGAAGCAAAGGAAGACGCCATCGTAATGCACCCGGGGCCCATCAACAGGGGCATCGAAATAGCACCCGAGGTGGCCGACGGATTCCGCTCGGTGATACTCGACCAGGTGACGAACGGCGTTGCCGTTCGCATGGCCCTTCTATATCTTCTCGCAGGAGGCCGTCAATGAAACTGCTGTTGAAGGGAGGAAGAATCGTCGATCCTTCCCAGGATATTGATGAAACACTGGATCTGCTGATCGAAGACGGGCTTATCGCCCGAATCGCTCCGAACCTGCCGACCCCCGAAGTCGGCCGGGACAGCGGCACCGCGGTGGTTGATCTGGAAGGCAAAACCATTGTTCCGGGCCTGCTCGATATGCACACGCACTTGCGTGAACCGGGTCACGAATACAAGGAGACCATCCTGTCAGGGACCGCGGCCGCCCTGGCCGGCGGATTCACGGCTGTGGCCTGCATGGCGAATACCAGCCCCGTGAACGACAACAGCTCGGTAACAGATTTTATTCTCAGAAAAGCGGCTCGCGCCGATCTGGCGCGGGTGTATCCCGTCGCCGCGGTCAGCAGGAACCTCGAAGGAGAAATCCTGACGGAATTCAGCGATCTCAAGGATGCGGGCGCCGTTGCCCTGTCAGATGACGGCAACCCCGTGGCGACCGCCGGCCTCATGCGCAGGGCTCTTGAATACGCTTATTCACTTTCGCTCCCCGTCATATCACACTGCGAAGACCGAAGTCTCACAGAGGGCGGAGCCATGAACGAAGGATTCGTTTCCACGGAGCTCGGACTTCCCGGCATTCCCGCCATCGCCGAGGACATCATGGCGGCGCGTGACATCGCTATTGCCGAATACACGGGAACCCGTGTCCACATCGCCCATGTCAGCACAGCCGCAACCGTGGAACTCGTGCGTGACGCAAAGCGCAGGGGAATCGCAGTGACGGCGGAAACGGCTCCTCATTATTTCACGCTGACTGATGAAGCTCTCCGTTCCTACTCGACCGACCTCAAGGTGTACCCGCCAATACGTGGTTCGGAAGACCGGGATGCCGTCATTGGTGGACTCCGGGACGGAACCATCGATGTCATCGCCAGCGATCACGCGCCCCACTCGTCGATCGAAAAAGACGTGGAATTCGCCTATGCCGCGACTGGTCTTATCGGGCTCGAGACATCCCTCGCCCTTTCTCTTGCCATGGTCGAACAGGGTGTTATTTCCATCGGCCGGCTCGTTGAAGCCATGAGTGTAAACCCCGCACGCATTCTCGGCGTCCCCGGCGGCACGCTTCGAACGGGAACCGCGGCCGATGTCACCGTCATCGATACAACCAGGGCATGGACCGTGGACAAAAACGCTTTCCGGTCCCTGAGCAGGAATTGTCCCTTTCATGGACGGCGTCTGACGGGGAAAGCCCTGATGACGATTGTCGGGGGCATTATCAAGTACAGGGAAGACGCCAAACCTCTGTAAAGGAAAGAAACGTAGAGCTTCCTTCCCGGCCCGGTTTTTCCCCGGGGCGTGAGTGTCTCCTTTGTTGTGTAATCCCGCGGCCCGTGATAGATTTATCTTTAATTTTTTTTGAAGGCACCGCCGATGGCACGGACAAATCCCAAAGAAGAGACCCTCCTGGCCCATCTCGAAGACCTGATCCGCCGAAACCGGGAATTCGATATCATCGATCTTTTTTCCGAGATGCATCCTGCTGATATCGCCGACCAGATAGACCAGCTTGATGAAAACGACAAGTTCAAACTTTTCTCGCTTCTCAACGTGGACAAGGCCTCCGACGTCATCCTCGAGTTATCCGGCGCCTCGCGGGAACAGATCATCGAAGACCTCTCGAGCCAGCAACTGACAAAGATCATCGACGAGATGGATTCCGACGACGCGGCGGACCTCATCGCCGAGCTTTCCGACGACCGGGCCAGGACCATTCTTGCATCCATAAAGCCTGAATACTCGGGCGAAGTCAAGGAACTGCTCAAGTACGACGAGGATACGGCCGGCGGCATCATGCAGTCGGAACTGGTCTCGGTACCGAAGAACGCATCGATCAATAATGCTTTTCAGGCTGTTGTCGACGCCTCGGACGAGATTCAGAACATCTACAATATTCTCGTCGTCGATGAACATAACAAGCTCGTGGGGGCCGTGCCCCTGCAGCGGCTTATCACGGCAAAGCGCTTCACCCCCGTTGTTGACATAATCGACAAATCCATCCCCAGCGTACCGCCGGACATGGACCAGGAAGAAGTGGCCCGCCTCTTCGAAAAATACGACCTGGTTTCCCTGCCCGTCGTCGACGAAACCGGCCGCCTGCTGGGCCGTATCACCGTGGATGACATTGTCGACGTCATGAAGGAAGAAACATCCGAAGACATCTACCGGTTCGCCGGTCTCGACGAAGACGATACCGTTTTTAATAAAACCGCCGATTCCGTGAGAAAACGTCTTCCCTGGCTGTATCTGAACCTCGTGACGGCCCTCGTTTCAGTCCTGGTTATCGGTTTTTTCGAAGAAACCATTCAGATGATGGTAGCTCTGGCCGTTTTCATGCCCGTTGTCGCCGCCCTCGGCGGCAACGCCGGAAGTCAGACACTGACTCTCATCGTGCGGGGAATGGCCCTCGGGGAAATCACCTTTCAGAATGCGAAGCGGGCCCTCCTGCGCCAGGTGGCCGTGGGAGTCGCCAACGGCGTTGCCGTGGGCGTCGTCATCGGGCTTGTCGCCTGGCTCTGGAAGGACATACCGCTGCTGGGAGTAATTCTCGGCCTCGCAATGATCATCAGTATCTTCGCTGGAACACTGGTGGGCGTCCTGATCCCTCTCGGCCTCAAGCGTTTCCGCCTCGATCCGGCACTGGGTTCGCATATTTTTCTGACGGCCTTTACGGACGCCTTCGGGTTTCTGGTCTTTCTGGGGCTGGCGACCCTTTTTCTCTCGATCCTGACATGACGGAGGAACAACGGAAAGAGCGGGCTCTCGGCTATGTCCTGGCCTGCCGGGATTACGGTGAAGCGGACCGGATCGTCACCTTTTTCACCGTCGAGAGAGGCAAACTGAAAGGTATCGCCAAGTCCGCACGCAAAAGCGCGAAACGTTTTTCAAACGCCATTGAGTTGTTCAGCCTGTCACAAATTATTTTTTCGCGCCGACGGGCGGGCACACTTTATCTCATCGAAGATTGCCACGTGGTCAATCATTATTCCCACATCAGGGAAGACCTGGAAAAAACGCTGGCGGCGTCGTATTTCATCGAACTCATTGACCTGTTTTCGCTGGAAGAAAAACCGGCGGCACATCTTTTCGATCATCTCAAAATATTTCTCGATCTGCTGGAAGACGGACCCTTTGCACCGTCACTGGTGCGTCTTTTCGAACTGCGTCTTTTAACCCTGTGCGGCTACGAACCCGCGCTTGAACACTGCGCCCGGTGCGGCGACCCTCTCGATACCGGAGAAAAAATGATATTTTGCGCCGAAGACGGGGGAATATCGTGCAGCCGATGCCGAAGAGACGGCGTCGCGGGCATCCGTGTTTCGGCGGGTACGATGAGAACACTTGTCACGGGGAGACACCTTCCTCCCGACAAACTCCGGAGGCTCGTCTTTTCCGGACAGGCACTTCGGGAAAGCGAAGAGATACTGACCCGGTTCATCGGACACATCCTGGGAAAACAGCCCAGATCTCTTCGGGTTTTCAAAGAAGTTCTTCTTCTCGGCAATCGCC
>DSBH01000212.1 GCA_011056825.1 Deltaproteobacteria bacterium
CTTCACTCCCCGGAGTTCAGCGTTTTAGAGGCGACCGTTCTCCGCGACAACGAAAACGGTCTTTACCCGTCGGATCATTATCCGTACCTGGCGGAACTGACGTGGAAGAATGCCCCGCGAGACCAGTGAGCGAACCGTTTTAAGAATGTATGGAGTAAAAACTCCGGATTATGTCCGGGGCGGCGGACCGCCGCCCTGCTCAGGTGCCTCAGGAAAAGCCGGATGATCCCGAAGAACAGAAGTTTATCTTGTCACCCCCCAGGGCGTTGATGCAGCTCATAAGTTTGCTTACGTTGTCACTGCCGCACTCGGGGCAGGGTGGATATTTTTCCTTGTCCCCCGCAAACATCAATTGTTCAAAACAGTGGCCGCATTGTTTGCATTGATACTCGAAAATGGGCATGGTGCCGTTCCTCCGTTGCCTACATATAATTATTATTTTTCAACAGTCAACAGGCATGGCCCGTTTTTTTGCCGGCGGAAAGGTTTTTCCGGGAAACGACGGGGATGCAGGCACCATGAAAAGTCATGGTAATTCCCTGTATATATAGTATATTTGTTCTGAATGTTCCGCCGGGACGTTCGAAACAGCCGCGGAAGGAATAGTCATGGATGATAGTCGACTTCCCGAATGTCTCCGTTGCGGGCGGTGCTGCCTGGCCGATTTCAACGCCTACGTCACCGACGAGGATGTCAAGCGGTGGCGGGAGGAAAACAGGCAGGATATTCTGCGTGTTCTTGAACGCGAACAGGCGTGCTGGCAGGGGGACCGTCTCGTGTCAACGACCTCGGGCAGGGCCCTCGAAGGCTGCCCTTTTTTCCAATTTGACGGGAAGCAGTTCGGCTGCGCCATTTACGAAACACGGCCGGCGACATGCCGAAAATTTGAACCAGGATCCTCTCCGCTGTGCCCGCTTTTCAGCAGGAGGAGCGGGGCGGAAAGGGTCGAAGAACGTTCCGACACCGGGACGTAACGAGGGAGGTGTTCCATGTCGCTTATTACCGTCACCGCCGGCATAGGGTCGGAAGCCTACCCTGTCGCGCGGGAATTATCGAACCGCCTGTCGATAGACCTGTACGACGACGAACGGCTCCAGCAGGAATTCCTTTCCATGGGTCTTTCGTCGCAGGACCTGCAAAGCCTCGATGAAAAGGCGCCCGGTTTCTTCAGCCGGCTTCTCGACCTGCGGCCGAACAGGTACCAGGAACTCATGGACGCCGTCGTCTACCACGTGGCGCAGCGGGGCGAAGGTATCATCATCGGCTACGGGTCGCCCTTTCTGCTGCAGGACTTCGGGTGCGCCCTTCACGTGAGGATCTTCTCGTCGGAACCGGAGCGGATCAAGCGGATCTCGCAGGAATGGAATATCGACGAGAACGCGGCCAGGAAGGCGATCCGCAAAAACGACAACGAGCGCCGAGGGTTCATGGAATACGCCTTCAACATCCGCTGGGACGACCTGTCATTGTACGATCTCATCGTCAACGTGGACAAGCTGGGGTACGAATCGGCCGTGGACATGATTGCCGCCGTCGCCACCTCGGAAGTCGTGAATTCGTGCAGCCTGACGGCGCTCGAGACGATGCAGCGTTTCACCCTGGAAAAGAAGGTCGAGGCGGTGGTTAAAAAAACGGCTCTTATTCCGAAAAATATTCAGGTTTCCGTGTCGGGCGAAGGCGACGTGATGCTCACCGGGCTCATAAACCCTCTTGAATCGAAGGACAAGCTTCTCGACGCGGTGCGGGCCGTGCCCGGCGTTCGCAACGTCGATGAGCGCATCGCCAACGAAAAGATTCACGACATCTGACGGGGAAAGGAAAAGAGGGGCACTGAGAGGCGGCGTGTTCCGGTGAAGGAACCGGCATGCGCGCCGGTTTCTTGCTTCAGGCGGAAGCAGCGGCCGCGATGAAGTCCCGCACTTTGCGCGGATCCTTGTCGCCGTTTGGATTTTCCACGCCGCTTATGACGTCGACGGCGTAAGGCCTGACAGCCGTGACGGCGCGGGCCACGTTTCCGGCGTGAAGACCTCCGGCGAGAATGACGGGAATGCGAAGACCGTCGCGGATCGTACGGGCCATGGTCCAATCGATGCTGTGCCCCGTTCCGGCGACGCGTTTCTCGCTGACCGAGTCCAGAAGCAGGGCGTCCGCTCCCGCCGATTCGAACAGTTTCCCCGCCTCAAGCGGATCAAGATCCGTGCCGAGGCATCGTCCCGTTTCCACGGAGAAGCGCAGGGCCTTTATAGCCGGAATGCGCATGACTGACAGTTCGGCGATGATGTCACGGGTCACGGCGGGGGGCTCATTGCCGTGAAGCTGGACCGCCTGCGGTTTCAGGTATTCCGCGAGCGACAGCACGGTATCGGGATCTCCTCCCACGACGATAACCCGGTAAACGAAGGGAGGGACCAGGTCCATGAGCCGCATTGCCTCGTCCCTGTCAAGGTTCCAGGGCACATCGGCGGGATACTCGGTGACGAATCCCAGGGCGTGAGCACCCGCCTCGACGCAGAGCCGCACTTCCTCGCCGGTCCTCATGCCGCATATTTTTACCCGTGTCATGGCGGCCACCCCACGTCTATCATGCTTTTCAAAAAGGCTGTCGGGTCACTCGATTGCAGCACCGCCGTTCCCACGAGAACCGCGTCCGCCCCGCTTTTACCGGCACGCCGTGCGTCATTGGGTCCGGCGATGGCGCTTTCACTCACCAGGACACGGCCATCTCCATCCTTGAGAGACAGTTTTTCTGTCCTCCCCACATCGCCGTCATCCACTTCAAAGATAGTGATGTTCCTGTTATTGATGCCCAGGAGGGTTCCCGGCAGCCGCCTGATGAGTTTCAGTTCTTCCGGCGTGTGGGCCTCGACCAGCGTTTCCAGTTTTCGGCGGGCGGCCTCGTCTATACGTTGCGCCAGGCTGTATTCATCGAGCATGGCGGCGATGAGCAGGACGGCCGAGGCGCCGCAGTCGGCCGATTCTTCAACCTGCTGTTTCGTCATGACGAAATCCTTATGCAGTACGGGCAGATCGACGGCTCCCGCGATCGCCCTGAGCAGGTCGATCGAACCGCCGAAATGCTCCGGTTCCGTGACGACGCTGATGCCCGCGACGGGGAGCGCCGCCATGGAACGGGCCAGCTCGACGGGATCGCGCCCGCGCAGCAGGTCCCCTTCCTTGTCGGAACGAACCTTGATTTCCGCGATGACGGGGAACAGGCCTTCAGCCTGTCTGCGCCGTATCGAGGCTGCCAGGGATGGTCGTTGCGTGTCCATCATCATACCGATTTCGACGCCTCGATCAGCTCGTCGAGCTTGCGCATGGCCGCCCCCGAATCGATAAGAGATCGCGACAGGTCGATACCCTCCCGTATGCTGGTCGCCTTGCCGCTGACATAGAGCGTGGCGGCGTTGTTCAGGAGCAGAAAATCCCTTCGGGGGCCCTTTTCCGCGCCCGAAAAGATATCCCTGATGACCCCGGCGTTGAATTCCGGCGATCCCCCGGCTATATCCCTGATGGTGCAACGCTTCAGTCCGAAGTCCTCGGGGACAACCTCATAATATTTAATGGCGCCGTTTGTGATTTCGGCGATGGAAGTCTTGCCGATCAGCGAAATTTCGTCAAGACCGTCCAGGCCGTGGGCGATGATGACGTGATTGAAATCCATTTCCGCGACCACGCCCGCCATCATGTTCACCAGCTCGGGCCGGTACACGCCGATGGTATGGTTCCGGGCGCCCGCCGGGTTGATCAGGGGCCCAATGATGGTGAAAAAAATGGTCTTGACGCCGAGCTGGTTTTCCGGGCCGAAGACCTTGAGCATAACGGGATGAAAATTCGGGGCGTAAATAAAGCTGATCCCGACGGTCTCGATGAGCCGGGCCGCCTGTTCCGGCTGCAGGTCGATGACGACGCCCAGCGCCTCCAGCACGTCGGCGCTTCCCGAGGGTGACGAGATGGAGCGGCTGCCGTGCTTGGCGACGGGAATCCCCGCGGCCGCCGCCAGGACGGCGTTCGCCGAACTCACATTGAACGTGGTCAGCCCGCCGCCGGTCCCGCAGGTGTCGGTGAGATCGCCCTCCACGGCCACCTTCAGGGGCACGCAGTTGTTCCGCATGGCCTGGGCGATGTAGGCGACTTCCTTAATGCTCGGTCCCTTGCTGAGAAGTCCCACCAGGAACCCGGCGATCTGCACGTCGGAAAGTTGCCCCGCGCTGATGGCGTCGATGACGGAATAAATTTCGCTCCGCTCCAGGTCGAAATTCTCCGTGAGTTTCGACAGGATGGGCGTAATGGTTTTTTTGCCGTTTTCAACGAGCAGGGCTTCGTCTTCTTCGGGTGCCATGAATCCCGCGGGGGCTCCTTCGTTGAGCGCGGCGAACTTGTATGTTTTAAACGCCATCATCGTCCGGGTGCCGAGAACGCCCTCCATGTTCTGCATTTTCTCCGTCACCACCTCGGAAAGCATTTCGTATTCACGAACCTGGATCTTGGCCATCAGGTCGTACTCGCCGGTTATGGAAAGCACTTCAACCACCTCGGCGATGGCGCCGAGCTGGTTCGCAAGATTGGGAATCCTTCCCTGCTCGGCCTTGAAAAGCACCAGTGCTGTTATCATCCGCCCATCCTCCCTGTTTTGTGAGAATTCATGGCCGCGGTTTCCCGCATTGCCGCCTTGAACGACCGGACCTGTCCGGCCAGGCGCTCCGCCAGGTCCGGGCTGTCCCGGTATTCCTCTATGATGTTTTCAAAAGTGCTGCCGATAACGACGCCGTCGACGAAGGGCGCGAGCATCGCCGCGTCGTCGGGCGTCGAGACGCCGAACCCGACGCACAGTGGCAACCCCGACGCGGCGCGGAGAGTCGCCGCCTGTTTCCGGATTCCCTCGGGATCGAGGCCGCCGCCGCCGGTGACGCCGGCTTTCGATATCAGATAAATAAACCCGGACGCGTTCTTCACGATGGCATGCATCCGTTCCGGCGGGGTTGTCGGAGCGACCAACCGTATCAGCGCGAAATCGTTTCCGTCCGGCAGGTACTCGTTCATCTCGGCCGCTTCTTCCGGCGGCAGGTCAACCACGAGCATCCCGTCGGCTCCGGCCGCCGGCGCGTCCCGAAAGAAAGCCTCCAGTCCGTAGGCGAAAATGGGATTGTAGTAACTGAAGAGAACAACAGGGACGTCGGTTTTTTTTCGAAGCGCCCCGATCATCCTGATAGCACCGGCGAGGCTGGAGCCACTTTTGAGCGCCCTCAGCCCCCCGCGCTGAATAACCGGCCCGTCCGCCGTGGGGTCGGAGAAGGGAACGCCCAGTTCAAGCACGTCGAGGCCGGCGTCGCACATGGCCGCGAGCAGTTCGAGCGAACGATCGAATGACGGATCGCCGGCGAGAACGAAACCAACAAGCGCCTTCTCTCCTTTTTCCCTGAGTTCGGCGAATTGTTTATCGATCCTGTTCATTTCACGGTTCCTTCCTCGGCCGCGGCGCGGCGCGCTATGATGTCCAGGTCCTTGTCGCCCCGGCCGGAGAGATTCACCACGATGATTGTTTCCGGCGGCAAAGCGGGCGCCTCCTTGACACACCAGGCGACGGCATGGGCGCTTTCCAGGGCCGGAATAATACCCTCAAGTCGGGACAGCAGGTGAAAGGCCTCGAGCGCTTCCCCGTCGTCGATAGAGGCGTAGCGCGCCCGCCCGCTGTCCTTCAGCATCGCGTGTTCCGGCCCGACGCCGGGATAATCGAGCCCGGCGGAAATGGAATGGGCCTCCCTGATCTGGCCGTTTGATTCCTGAAGTACGTAGGACTTCGAGCCGTGCAGCACGCCGGTTGTTCCCACTCCCAGCGTCGCGGCGTGTCTCCCGGACATGATGCTTTCGCCCGCCGCTTCCACGCCGACCAGTTCCACCGGATCGTCGAGAAAGGGATAAAAAAGGCCCAACGCGTTGCTGCCGCCACCCACGCAGGCCACCAGCACGTCCGGTTGTCGACCCGGGTTCGCGCGCGCCTGTTCCTTTACTTCCTCGCCGATGATTGTCTGAAAGTCGCGCACCATCATGGGATAGGGATGGGGACCGGCGACGGAGCCGATAACGTAATGCGTGTCAGTGACGGCGCTCACCCAGTACCGCATGGCCTCGTTCATGGCGTCCTTCAGCGTGCCGGCGCCCGACGCGACGGGAATCACCTCGGCGCCCAGAAGCTCCATTCGGTGCACGTTGGGGGCCTGGCGGTCAATATCCTCCACGCCCATGAACACCCTGCACTCCATGCCAAAGAGTGCCGCCGCCGTTGCCGTGGCCACGCCATGCTGTCCCGCTCCCGTCTCGGCGATCAGCTTTTTTTTGCCCATGCGGCGGGCCAGCAGTCCCTGCCCCATGGTATTGTTGATCTTGTGGGCCCCGGTATGCGCCAGGTCTTCGCGTTTCAGATAAATTTGAGCGCCGCCGAGGTGTTCCGTCAGACGCCGCGCGAAAAAAAGCGGCGTCGGTCGTCCCACGTAATCGACCAGGAGATCGTGAAGTTCACGCTGAAACGATGGTTCTTTCGATATCCTGACGTAGGCCTCCTCCAGCTCAAGCAGCGCCGACATGAGCGTTTCAGCCACGTACCGGCCGCCGTAGGGACCAAAATGTCCGTACCGGTCGGGTACTGGACCCTGCCTCGGCGCCCCGGCCGGCGTTTCAATGTGCATGTTGTTGTGTTCCATGAATGTGTTCTCCTCGCAAAAAAACCGTGAACGCTTGCGCCGCTCACGGTTCCACTTGTTACGAAATTGTGGTCGGTAATCAGTGACAGGAAGACGCGCCAGCGGGTCCGTATGCGGGAGTGCGCCACCACCACTGAAGCATATCGCCGAAGAATTTTTCCCTGTTCACCGTTGCTGTGTCCATAATGTTTCTCTCTATAGAAACACCATATAGTCGAAAACGGGATGCGCTGTCAAGTTATTTTTAAATATATTTTTTGTTTTCGTGTTTCACGGTACGACGTCAAGCATGCGCCGGCGCCAGTCGCGTTCCCAGTCGAACATCGACCGGCCGTCGCCGGTGACGACTTTTTGAAAGGTTTTAAGCGATTGTTCAGCCAGGACGGGGTTCCACGCTTCGAACAGCCCGCCGTTGTTCGAGCCGCCGATCGGCGTGTTTGCGGACAATTCGGGCAGGGCGGCCGAGAGGTCTGTCTTGAGCGTCGCTATGTACTTGTCGAGAAAGGTGTCCCGGCCGGCGGCATGAGCCAGGTCATACACGATGCCCCAGGCGACGGCGTAATCACCGGAGCTGAAGGGTTCGCCGTAGGAGCGTGAGAGCACGCCGGTCGCGGAAAAACGGTAATTGTTCCTGATCATGTTCTGAAGTTCGCGAAGACGCGGGAGATTGGGGATCCCCGTTACGAGCCGTCCGTTCACGAGTCGAGCCGACTCCATGTAGGTGGCCAGTCCTTCGTTCAGCCACAGGGGCAGACCGATGGGGTTCCGTTCTGCGGGGGAGGAGTTGTTACCGGTACGCGCGCCTGAAACCCGGCAGTGGAGATCAGCCCGCTGGTGAAGACCCTCGTGGAGGAGCAGGGGCGTAATGTTATCGAATGTCGTTTCGTCGAGCAGTACATGGACGGCCGCGGGAGCGACCGGCGAGTAGAAGGCCCTGACGGATGGCGGAAAACCGAGGCTTTCCGCGACGAGAGCAAACCGTTTCCACGTTCCGTAAACATAGATGGTGGATTTTTTTTCTTCTTCGGAGGTGTCGATGCCCAGGAGCCTGTCATAGGCGTCGGCCGCCTGTTCCATCAGGTCGGCGACCGGGACGACGCGGGTTTGTCCGGCGTCGCTGTAAGCCACGTAGCGGGGTGTGCGCAGTGAACAGCGTTGCATGTCCGGGATGACGCGGTCCATTGCCTCCCTGTACCGTCCGTCCCACGAGGGCCCGGCGCATGAAACCAAGAAGAGGATAAGTGCGAACGAAACCGCCAGTTCCGCGAGACGACCGCTGTAAGGTGATGAAGCCGACATATTGCATACTCCCGCCCGTCGATTGGTAATCATGTCATGAATCTACTACTATCATCGACAGGTGTCGCGCGAAAGAAAAAAGCCGCCGCCCCTGCGGGACGGCGGCCCGATGTACCTGCGTCACCTTTAGAACTCGAACCGGAGTCCCGCCTGCCAGTTGTGGGCGTCGAAGTCGCTCCGGTATTCCCCTTCATAGGAGACGAAGAGGGACAAAGACTCCTGCACGGTTGTGGTCACGCCCACTCCGAGGAACGCGCTGTCCCGTTTCGCGGTCACGCCGCTCACGGTGAAAGCCCCGGGCGCCCCGGCGAAGCGCGCCGTGGCCTGCTGGTCGCGGTCGCCGAACTCGTGGCCCCACTGGAGAGTCATCTCGGGCGTGATCCCCACGTCCCTGGTCACCCGGAAAAGCCTGTTCACGCGGACACCCAGTTTGCTCACCAGGGAATCGGCGCTCGATGTGTCGACCACCAGGTTGAGACCACCGGCTCCGGTTTCAGTGAACCCTTCCTCGCGGTGATAGCCGTACTGCAATGATGCCGTGGGAATGAGGTTCCAGCTTCCCCGCACCATGGTGTATCCGCCGCCGATATACATCCCGTAATCCCGCCCCCGGTAGTCGCCCCGGGCGGTCAGGCCGAACGTGGGCAGGTGGCGGTAGGACAGATAATCGTTCACCGCGTACATAAGGGACCCGTCGACGTAGAAGGCTGATTCATTCCAGGTTCCGTAGATGCCGAACTGAGAGGAATCACCGTTGATTTCACCGCGCCTGTCGCTCGTTTCCGCCGAAGCCCGTCCGAGTCCGAGTGTCACACCCATCGTCAGGCGGTCCGAGACGGCCTTGTCGAGGCCGACGTTCAGGCCCGTGGAATCGTAGTTGTATCCCCGGTAATTGATGTCGCCGTCCTGGTCTGCCTTGATGTAGGAACCCCTGACCCAGGGCGACCAGCCGGACTGCCGCGCCGCCGGAACGGCGGCAAGCGCCGGTCCCGCGCCGGTTACACGATTCGAGGCCATGGCGCGAAGCGCGCCGAGGCGGCTGTTCACGTTCGAAGTGAACCCGGCCCGGCTCAGGGCGCTCATGGCCGACCCCGCCGTGAATGACTCGGGCGACATCTGGTTGATGGCGTCGCCCAGTGCCACGGCCGTGGGCAACGTGTCGAGGATGAGTATGACGTCAGCCAGGCTGCCCGCGGCGCCCGTATCGATAAGATTCATCAGGTAGGCGCTGATCGCCGACTGGTTGGAGGTGAGACCCGAACCGGTCAGGGCCGCCTCGTATGACTGGCGGTGCGTGTCGAGAATGAGTGAATTGGCGACGGAGACACCGTCAATGGTAAACGAAAGAACCGTCGAATCCGCTGTCGCCTCGTCGAAGCCCGCACCCGCCAGGGTTCCCGCCGTCAGGACCGTGTGCGATTCGCCGTCCTGTATGACATCGACAGGCACCACGTACAGGGTTCCGCCGTCTATCGTGGCCGTGCCTCCCACGGTCAGGCTGTCCGAGGCCCCGCCGCCCATGCCGACGGCGAGCGTGGCCCCTGCGTTATTCGTGTAATCTCCGGCGACGGTTGATACCGCCATGTTGCCGCCAAGATAAAGCGTCCCGCTGTTGACGGCGTTGCCGGCCGCGGTAAAACCACTGCCGACTCCCAGGACGGCGTCGGCGGAAACCTCGACGTCGTTGAACCAGTTCTTTTCACCGTTCAGGAAAGTCTCGCCGCCCATGGCGTTGACGGTCCAGTAGTTCTCCTCGCCGACGTCGATGGTATCGCTGTCGTCGATATCGTTAAATCCCCAGATACTTCCGTCATAGGTAAAACTGAAGCCCGCGTCCGGGGTGCCGGGAACAGCGACGCCGTCCCCATCGGCGGCAAGGCCGAAATTGACCGTGGCGATGCTCGGGTCGGCGGGGCTCCGTTGTGACAGGTTCAGCATGTCGCCGGTCATCTGCGCCCCGTTCATAATATTCAGCGTGTTATTGATAACAGCAAAACCGCTCTCCGGGCAGCCGAAAATAACCGCCGCGGACTGTTCGCCGCCCGAGGCGTTAATAATGCCGCTCTGATGGATGGTGTTGTTATCCTCCCGCATCCAGATCCCCGCGGAATAACCGGTGTTGCTGTCGTCGGTCAGCACGGCGTTGATCTCGCCGGTGTTGACCACCGTCGAGTCGTAGCCGGTGCGGATGCCGTAGACAACGCCGTTGTTGCAGGCCGCGGGGTCACCCGAAATAAGGGTGCCGGTGACGTCGATGGTGCCGGTATTTGTGACGGTTGATCCGGAGCAGGTCCTCATGCCGTAGACTCCGGTATGCCAGCTGAAATTCTCGCCGGCGGTCAGCTCTCCGGCCACGGTGATGGCGCCGCTGTTGGCGAGGATGGAATCGTACCCTCCCCGGATGCCGTATACACCGGCATGTTTTCTGATGCCGGCTTCCGAGGAGAGGCTGCCGGTGACGTCGACGGTTCCTTCATTTGCGATTTCAGCATCATACCCCGTCCTGATACCGTAGACGCCGGCATGTTTCGCCAGGTTGTCGCCTGCGGTTAGAGCGCCGCTGACTTCGATTGAACCGGTATTGCTGACTGCCGATCCTTCACCGGATCGAATGCCGGTTACGCCGGCTGTTCTGCCGATGACACCTCCGGCGGTGAGTTCACCGACCGCGCCGACGGAACCGGTATTATCGATTTCTGAATAATCACCTGACCGTATGGCGTAGACGCCGGTGCTTAGACACAATTCTTCTTCCGCCGTCAGCGCGCCGCTGACGCCGACGGCGCCGGCATTGTCGATGATGGCGTATTCACCCGCCCGTATGCCGAACACGCCTGAATTTTCTTCGATATAGCTGCCGGCGGTCAGATTGCCGGACACGGTAATTACGCCCGCGTTGGTAAATCCCGAATCGACAGGTGGAGGTGGGGGCTCAACAGCCAACAGAAGCACGGGACTGTCCGACGAACCGGCGCGTATGCCATACACGCCTGAATTGTAATCGATATAACCACCTGAAGCCAGGGCGCCGCTGATGTCGATAACACCCTGGTTGTCGATTGAAGAGTATTCACTCGCTCGAATGCCATACACGCCGGCATTATTATCGATATAGTCACCTGCAGCCAGGGCGCCCTCAACGGTGACGGCGCCGGCATTGTCGACTATCGAGGATTGCTTGGTGAAGATTCCGAAAACGCCGGACCCCGAATAAATATCAGTACCCGCTTCAAGACTGCCGCTGGCATTCATGGCGCCTGCATTTTCAACGATTGGTGAGTCATTGAGCATGAGCCCGAATACTCCTGAGTAATCGTCGATGTAGCTGTCCGTGGCTGTGAGTATGCCGCTTATGTCCATGGTGCCGTAATTATAAACTTCCGTGTCGCTTCCACCCGTGCGGACACCGAAAAAACCGCTCCTTTTATTGACATAATCGGCGGCGGTCATCTCACCGGACACGACGACGGTTCCATAATTACGGAACATGAATCCATCGTCCGCCCCCTTTATACCGAAAAAGCCGCTTTGATTGTCAAGACGGACGCCTGACGTTATGGAGCCACCGGCTTCCATAATACCCCGGTTGGTAACGTCACTGTAGTCCCCCGTCCATACGGCGTGAGCCGCTGAACGATACCCATTACTGTCGGCGAAGTCCCAGTTTCCGAAGGCGCTCAGCACCCCGCCGGTGTCGTTAATGATGATGTTGGGGTTGTCCCAGTTATCGGCACAGCCGTTGCGGACAGCGACCGCAACACTCTCATCGTTCAATGTGCCGGTTGAGACAGCAATGGATGATTCCACGGTCCCGCTGTTGGTGATGCTGTCGCCGAGATCTCCGGTGAAGATGCCGAAGCTCTTGCCGCCGATGGAAGTGGTGTCGTCTTCACCTGTGATAATGGCCTCCGTCTGGATAAGGCCGCTGTTCACAACGGTGTCGATCCCCCAACCGCCGAGAATGCCGAAGGAATTGACTTCGTCGTCAATACCTTGGGCGAAAGTCCGAATGGCGCCGGTGTTCGTAACGCTTGTTTCTTCCGCGCCGCCGGAATGAATTCCCATGGCGTTGACCTGTTCGCCGACGCCGGTGGACAGGGCGATTGCCTCGATAACACCGTTGTTGGTCACTGGTGAATCACCGACAGTTCCGAGTTGGATACCCTTGGCGACGGCCATCAGCGCCGCTTCGGTCCGGGCGCCTATAAAACCGTCGTTAACGATCGTTCCGGCGCTGACGGAACCGATCTTGATGCCCTGGCTTACGGCGTCTCCATTCTCGCTCTCGGCGCGGGCGACAATGTCCCCCGTGTTCGTGACATCCGCGTCGGAATTACAACTTATCTTGATTCCCATCGCGCGGGCCCATCCGTCCACAGTCGACGCGGATGAATCAATGGTCCCGGCGTTGAGAACGGATCCCTGGCCGTCATTACCCATTTGAATGCCCACGGCACGCGCCGTCGGCGACGAGCTCCAGGAACTGGACGATACGGCGTCCGCGTTCACCTCGATGGTGCCGGTGTTGACGATGGTGTTGATTGCGGGATTTTCCGTTTCACCGTAACCGGTCTGAATGCCGAATGCCCGTGCCTCGTAATCAACGCCTGTCTGGACGGCGGACACGGAAATCGCGCCGTCATTGGTAATGGTATTGCCGTGTAAGGCGATAATGCCTTTGGCGTTGATGTCGGTAGTCGTTCCCAGGGCTGTGACGTTGATCGCGCCTCCCGATTCAATAGTGACCACGTTGTCGTTCAGGAACCAGTCGGCATTGTAGCCTTGATCAGCCGGATCGGTGATGATGGTTCCGTCCGGGAACAGGATGCCGTTTCCCTTGACGCCGATGGTAACTTCCTCGTCCGTTGTGGCGACCGTCACCGTGCCGCCGTCAGCCACGGTGAGCGTCCCGCCGTCCGGCAATTTCACGGGGCCGTCGACGGCGGTATCGATCACGACGTCGACCAGCTGGGCGTTACCGACCGGTGCCGAAAAGAACATCAGGAAAAAGGTTAAAAGCCCGATGCCCGTGAAACAGAGTATTTTTTTCGTGTTCATAACCAATCCTTTCAAAGTGAAATAGAGTGTTTTTTTATGACTGGTGATGTTGAACCAGCCATGACCGCAAACGACGAACCGCTCGATACGTGTGGCATCCGGTCGCCGCTCAATGGACGGCGTGAATGCTGTTGATACAAGGACGGCCGATTGCCGCCCTCCCATTGATATTTTTTTATATTTCCCGCGGTCGCTCCGTTGAATGCCTGTTTGAGTTCCCGCGTGTGATGTTTTGCAAAGAGCACCGTGCCGACGTTACTGTATTTCCTGGTACGCCCGGCTGAACCCCATAAGAGAAATCGTGATCACCATGGCTTTTTCCGAACCGAAGGGACGTGAGAAAACACGGGCCACATTTCCAGATTTCAACGAGGCAAGGAGCTTCTCGTCGAGAGGCAGAAGCACCATGCACCCGTCCTTTGTGCAGGTCAGGAACGACGCTCCGAACTCCGGCTTGTCATCTACTTTGACGGCTATCCCGGCACGCAAATCCAGTCCCAGGGGGAGCATCAGCTCCATGATCGCCGTTCCGTCCGGGCGCGTGCCGACGGTGGCTCTCACCAGGCGGCCGCTTACCTGTTCAGTCTTGAGATCCTGTGTCTGCCGCATAGTGCAGACCGTTCCGTCGTCCTTCTCGACGCAAATCACCATCCAGTCCTGGTACGCGGTGACCGTCGGCTCCGGCGGTTCGGAAAAAACCGCCCCCGGATACAGAACAGCAAGAGAAAGAAAGAGGGACAAAAGGATCTTCATACAGTTCCCCGGTCGGCTGCGCGGTTCTGATTACATCCGGTCGATTTTCCCGTTCCGTCCTTCATTTTGAAGGTTTTGGTTGGATAAAAAATTATTTAACACTGCAAGGTCGTCAGAAGGACCGACCCTTATGTTAAGGCGTGAAACGAAATTAACATATATTACTTTTTACTCGTTCGCAACAAATAATTTTGTATTTTTTTATGGATTCGCGCGCTTTACAGAGAAAAATTTTTCTGGTATTAACTAACAAGTTAAACTAAACGGTTGGTAGAAAGGCGGGCCGAAACTATGGCAAGCGGTGAC
>DSBH01000252.1 GCA_011056825.1 Deltaproteobacteria bacterium
AGCACGCGGTGATTCGGTTCGGCGCGGCGCAGTTCCGCGATTCGCTGCTTCAATGCGCCCTCTTCAAGCGGTTCGCCGTCGAGAAAGAGGCGGCCGTCGGCCGCGACGGACACCACGACCAACGTATCACGTTCGACGGCGGCGTTTGATGCGTCAGGCAGATCAAGATTGAGACCCCGGTGGGTCGTCATGGTCATGGAAAAGAGTATGAAGGCGACCAGCAGCAGAAAAATAACGTCGATGAGGGGAATCATCTCGATTCGCGCCCTGCGGCTCCGCGAGCGGTCGATCTTCATCAGGCGCCCTCTTCCCTTATTTTATTTTTTTCGACAAGCATTTCCAGGGTCGTGGAGTACCGCTCGATTTCGTCGGCTGCCTTTTCCACCCGGTCTGCAAAATAATTATAGGGAATGAGGCTGAAAATGGCGACGGCAAGCCCGAAGGCCGTGGTAATGAGCGCCTGGCCGATGCCGGCTGTGACCAGCGCCGGGTCTTCAATGCCGGCCTCCCCGAGGACGGTGAAAGAATAGATGATTCCCGTGACGGTTCCCAGGATACCCAGGAGGGGCGCCAGGGTGATCATGGTATCCAGGACGGGCAGGTAGCGCCTCATGCAGGCGATCTCTTCGCCGGCGCTCATCTGAAGCGCGTCCCGCAGGGAAAATTCCCGGTGGACCATGCCGCAGGACAGCACCCTGATACGGGGATCCCGGGTTCCCTCGGCCGCCCGGCGCGCGCCTTCGAGATCGTTTTTTTCCACCCGTTCCATGAAGGTCTCCAGGGCTGAAAGATCGCTGTTCTTCCCGTGCCGCAGCCAGAACACGCTCCGTTCGATAATTACGGTAACGGCGAGAATGGAACAAAACAGCAGCGGGTACATAATCGGACCGCCCCGATAAAAATATTCAATCATGGGCTCAAGGCTCCTTTAAAGGTTCTGTGTTGGATTGGCCTTCGGGCCGGTTCCGCCATCCCGGATGGAGGAAGTCGGTCAGTACTTCGAGACCGTCCACGATCCGGGGTGACGGCTGATGAATGATGCCGGCGTCGATCCGGTGAAGACGTCCCGCCGAAACGGCGGGAATACCGGGCCACCGCTTCCATCGCGCCAGCTGAGAAGTATCGCCCTGTCCACATCCCATGGAAGCAACAATGATCACCTCTGGCTCGCCTGCGACGACCATTTCAACGTTCACCCGGGGATAACGCACCGGCGACAGGCTGAAAATATTGACTCCGCCTGCCAGTTCTATAAGCCGGTCGTGAAAGGTGCCGCCGCCAACGGTGATGAGGGGATCGGAGGCAACCTGGAAAAACACCCTCGGCTTCACCCGATCCGCCGTCGCCAAGGTTACTGTTTCGATACGCCGTCTCAGCCCGGCCGCCAGCTCTTCCGCCCGCTTCCTCCGTCCCGTGACGATTCCCAGATCGACGATCATTGCGAGCATGCCGTCGAGGTCACGCGGGTTTGTCACGTACACGGGAAACCCGGCCCGTGCAAGCTGCAACACCGGCTCCTTCGGGTTGCCGTCGGCGGTGGCGATGATACAGTCCGGATCGAGAGCAATCACACGCTCCAGTGACAGCGAGGCCAGACCGCCCACTTTCGGACGGCTCCGGGCCGCCTCGGGATACACGCTGTCCGTGGTAACTCCGACGATTTCATCATCGAGGCCAAGCCCGAACAGAGTTTCCGTGATATTGGGCGCCAGCGACACAATTCTTTGCGGTGACGTCGGTATTTCCACGGTCCGTCCCAGGGCATCGGTATGGACAGCCGCGTCCGCAGGAAAGGCGGCGAGGAACACCAGCAGCAGTCCTGTTATCACCGCCCGGATGCCCGCCTTCGCGGGAATGACACAAGCAGAAACCATGCGATCGTCTCCCGTCAGGCCGCTAAAACCGCACCGACAGGCCGGCCTTGACTGTTCGTCCCGGCGCGGGGCAGAAGGTATTGGCCGCTCCCCACTGAGCCATATCGTAACCATACGTAACGTACTCCTCGTCGGTTATGTTTTCAATTCCCAGAAACGCGGACAATTCAGTCTCATCCACGGAGGGCTTGTAATAAAGATATAGATTCCCCAGGGTTCGGCCTCCGAGTTTTTCAGTGTCGTTATTAAGGTCGTCGGCGAGAAACGCGTCTCCCGTGCGATGCACTTCGGGGCGCAGGGTTACGCCGCCCGGAAGATACACGTCCAGGGCGAGATACGCCGTCGCGCGCTGCGCCAGGGGTACGTCATTCCCGCTGTACGGGCCCTCCCGGAATTTCGACGAGCTGAACGTCGCGTTTCCTTCCACCACGGCGATGTCCGCCAGGCGATAGCGCGCGTTCAGCTCCAGGCCCTGGTGCCGGGTCCTGTCGAGGTTGCGGTTCTGACCTGTCGGCCACAGACCCACGTAAACAATCTGGTCCCGCATATCAATCAGGTACGCCATCATGCCGACGCGCAATCGGTTATCAAGAAAAAACAGGCGCGTCCCCGCTTCGTAATTTCGTCCCTTTTCCTGTTCCAGGTCATCGAGAAACGTTATCGGGAATCCCAGGTACGACGCCTGTTCGTCGAGGAAGGGATAGCGGTAGAAAGTGCCGCAGCGGACAAAAGCGTTCGAATGCTCACCGAACAGCCAGGTAAGCCCCGTTTCCCACGCACGCCCGCGGTGGATTTTCCTGTCCGGGTTGAAACGGGCCGTGGGAGCGCTGAAATCCCGGTAACCGCCTTCAATGGTCGCCCGTTCCGCGCGGAAACCGCCATTCAATATCAGCGACGGCGCGAGATGAAATTCGTCGCGGATATAGAACCCGACACTTCGTTTCGTAAAATCGACCGCGTGCGTCTGCATCGTCCGTTGCGCGTCGCTGAATTGTTCCAGGTCCATTGTTTCATCGTAGAAGTCGACTCCCGCGGTGAACGTGTTGGCATGTCCCATGACGGAATGTTCCAGGACATACTTCGGTGTCAGGGCCAGGGTTCCCATGTCGTATCGATTGTACTGGTTCGGAGGCCACGATGACGGCATGTCCGCTTCAATGGTCTTCGTCCCGTAGGCGACGCCCAGTGACAACTCGCCGAAATCGCCGAGCAGCGTCTCCAGGCCGAGATCAATGTTGCCGTAGCGGTCCGACGACTCGTCGTTCAGGTGGGCCGGCGACTGAGCCTGCTTCCTGTTCACCGCCATCTGCGCTTGCGTCAGTGTTCCCGGCAGTTCATACTCCGTCTCGTTGAATGAAACGCCGAGAGAAACCCGCACCGACTCCGTTGCGTCATAGCCCACGTCAAAGGCGCCCCCTTTCGACGAAAAGGCCGACCGGTCACGGTATCCGAAGGTTTTCAGGTTTTCACCGGACAGGCTGTAGGAAAGGGTCCCTTCGGATCCCGATACGCCCAGGCGTTCGTTGTGCAGACCGTAGCTGCCGAACATGACCGACGCGTCGACGGTGGGCGGTCCTTCGCCTTTTTTCGTAATAATATTAATAACGCCGGCCACGGCGGCGTCGCCGTAGAGCACAGAACCGCTTCCCCGTACCACTTCGATCCGCTCCACCGTGGCCGGGGATACCTGAAGCCAGTTGATGGACGCCATATCGGGGCGGTTCATGCGCCTGCCGTCAAGCATGACCAGGACTTTGCCGAAGGGGTTGTCGCCGCCCATGCCCCGTAAATCGACCATGGCCTGGGACGGATTGCCGCTGTAGGACCTCACATTAACGCTTTCCAGTGTCTCAAGGACCTCAACGATGGATGTTGCTCCCGATTCCTCGATATCCGCGGCGGTAATGACGCTCACGTTGGCGGGAATCTTGCGCACTTCCTCAACACCACGGGCGGCGGTGACAACGATTTCTTCCAGAACAACCGGTTCTTCAGGCGCGGCGGCCCGGACAGGAACAGTCCATCCAGCCAGGACAACCAGGTAGATCGGAACAAGAAACAGGGTACATATCATTCGTGTCATTACGTAGTTCCTTCCATGTTATTGTATTCGGGACATACCCGCTTTCATCGCCTGAGAATCACCCGGGGCCGGTCCGATCCGCCATTGTATTCGACCCGCACCTCGGTTTCATAGACCCGGGCTATGCGTTCCTCCGTGATAACCTCGCCGGGAGGTCCCTGTGCATTGATCCGCCCCTCGGACAGAAGAACGAGCGTGTCGCAGTACAGCGCGGCCAGGTTGAGGTCGTGGGTGACGGCAAGAATGCCCAGCCCCTCGTCGCGGTTGAGTTCTACCAGCAGATCAAAGACTGTCTTTTGATACTTGATATCGAGAAAGGCTGTCGGATCGTCGAGCAGTATGAGCCGCGGCTGCTGAGCCAGGGCGCGGGCGATCAGCACCCGTTGCCGCTCGCCGCCCGAGAGTTCATTCATGTTCCGCCGCGCGAAGGGCAGGACGCCTGTCCGTTCCATAGCCGTTCGAGCGATGTCCCGGTCCCGCTCGCCCTCGAAAGCGAACCGGCCCAGGTGGGGAGCCCGCCCCATGAGGACCACTTCCTCCACGGTAAAGGGAAAAACCAACGCCGTTTCCTGGGGCACGACGGCGATCATGCGGGCCACTTCCGAACGGTTCACGTCTGCTATGTCCCGGTCGTCGACGAGGACACTTCCCCGTCGGGGCTTCAGCATACCGTCGATCACTTTCAGCAGGGTCGTCTTGCCCGATCCGTTGGGCCCGATGATTCCACGGAACCGGTCGGCCTCGAACCTGCATGAAATATCCTTCAGCACCGCGGGACCTCCGGCATAGTGAAAAGTGACATGCTTGAGCGACAGAACGTTCATGATATCCGCGATTCCCCCCGTTTCAAAAGATACAGGAAAAAGGGCGCGCCGCAGAGCGCCGTCACTACTCCCACGGGCAGTTCCGCGTAGGGAACAACTGACCTGGCTATGGTGTCCGCCGCCACCAGGAACGCGCCGCCGAAGAGACAGGCCGCCGGCAGCAGCAGACGGTGGTCGGAACCGAAGACAAGGCGCACCATGTGGGGAATGATGAGTCCCACGAACCCGATGATGCCGCTGAATGCAACGGCCAGGGCGGTGAGAAGCGAGCCGGTGACGAAAAGAATAATTTTCACCCGCTCCACGTTGACGCCCAGGTACCCCGCCGTTTCCTCTCCCATGCTGAGCAGGTTCAGTGGACGGGCCTGCGCCCAGGCACAGACAAAACCGGCGGCAAGAAGCGCGAAAAGCACCCGCAGGTCGACCAAGTCGGCTGACCCCAGGTTGCCCATGAGCCAGTGGGTAATGTCGTGCAACTGGCGTTCGGTGCTGATGGAAATAAAAAACATGATCAGGGCGGAGAAAAAGGCGTTCACGATCACCCCGGCCAGAAGCAAGGTGGTCGGCCGGAGGGTCGTACCGGACCTCCCGACAACAAACACCAGCGCCATGGCCGTCAGGGCCCCCGCCAGAGACAGGACGGGACGAACCCAGAACAGTCCGGCCAGGCCGGTTGCCACCGCCACCACGGCGCCCAGGGCCGCACCGCCGGAAATGCCGAGAATGAATGGTTCGGCGAGAGGATTCCTGAGAAGCCCCTGGTAGAGTACTCCCGCCGTCGCGAGGGCGCTTCCCACGATGCCCGCGAAAAGACACCGGGGCAGACGGACCTGGTACAGGATGACCTGGTCCACCGTGGCGGCACCATCATCAGGAAACCCCAGGCGCACGGTCGCCAGCGCTCCCTGAATATCAACTCCACCGGTGCCTGTCGCGAGCGACAGCGCCAGCACGACGACTAACAGGACAGCGAAACATGCCGTTACGGCCGCGACGCGGGTACGGGTAACATCTTGTTTCATATACGTCTTTCCAGAAGGGAGGATAGTTCAACACGGACGTTCCGGCAAAGGGCGCCCGCCGGACGAACACGCCCGGCCACAGGGCTTCTTACAGCCTTACGAACGATGACACGTGATGTGCGTGGAATGGATAATCCGTGACGCACCTCCCTCGAGGTTTCTCCCATGGAGCGGTATTCCGGCTCAGGGCAGCCTACTTGTCCGTCTTCCCATCGCGCTTTTGCGACAGTGACGTTGCTGGACGTTCGTTCCCTTTACGGCTGCGGGGCAGCGGGGGCTTTACACCCCTCTTCCGCGCATCCATGGTCATGAAGTATGTAGTACAGAACAAAACCGCTCAGAAACTTTTATATAAAAAAATATTTCTTTTCTGTCAATATCGTCATCAAAGCTCGCGGCGGCGGAGATCTTCCGGCGTCCGCGGCGACAGGTAGGCCGGAGCGATATCGAAGACCGTCTTTGCTCCAACCGCACCTTCGCGGTTCAGCCGCCAGGCGGCGCGGGCGTAAGCGACAAGCACGCTTGCCGTAAAAAAAGGATTGCTTTGCAGCTTCAGACTGAATTCGGCCAGGTGTCTCGAACCATCGCCGGTCAGGGCCGAGCGCAGGACGAACCCTCCGTGCGGCATCACGGCGTGTTTCGTCGCCATTTCTTCCGGCGTGATAAAGGTAATCCTGGTGTCGTACTCATCAAAATAATGGGGCATGGTACGCACGGTCTCTTCGATTTTCGCGAGGTCCGCCCCCTCCCGGGGCACTATGTAACAGTCGCGCACGTGTTTTTCCCGCGGCGACAGCTCCGGGTCTTCGCCCGACCGGACCCGTTCCAGAGCGTCTTCCACCGGCACTGTATACTGTCTCGCGTCGGTCACGCCTTCAACCCGCCGAAGGGCGTCGGAATGGCCCTGGCTCACGCCGGGCCCCCAGAAAGTGTACGTACGCCCGCGGGGCAGCACGGCCTCTTCCAGGACTCGCATGAGGGAAAACAGTCCCGGGTCCCATCCTGTTGATATGACGGCCGTTTTCCCGGCTTCCCGGGCGGGACGGTCGATCGCTTCAAAATATTCCGGTATTCTCGCGTGGGTGTCGTAACTGTCCACCGTATTGAAAAGGGCGGCGAAACGCGGTCCCTGTTCGGGCAGGTCCGTGGCCGACCCCCCGCACAGTATGGCCACATCGATCTCGTTTCGGTAATTAAGAATGTCATCCAGGTGATGTACCTGCGCGGCATCTCCCGCCGTCTGAACAGACGCGGGGTCTCTTCGGGTGAAAATTCCGGCCGGCCTCATGTCGGGCGTCTCGGCGATTTCAGCCTCCACGGCCCGTCCGATATTACCGTAACCGATAATGCCGATTCTGATCGCACCGCTCATGTATCATTCCTTTCCTGAAGCAGAATGGGCGGCAGTGTAGCGGCGACGGGAACATCCTGTCAAGTAAAAAGCTGTAATGAAAGGGTGTCGCCGGCCGGTCGGGAGTCTTTTCTCAGGTCCGGAGGATTGCCGTCAAAACGGTGGATTGACAGTCATAAAGGTAAAGATATCCATACCGTTTTCTTCCGCCCTGGTGCGCTTTCCGTTGATGATCTCCGTCATGTAAGCCGTCATGTCGTCGCGGAGCGCTTCCAGCGGCACTCCTTCCACCATGTTCCCCGCGTTGATGTCCATGTCGTCTTCCATGGCCCGGTAGAGCTCGCTGTTGCTCGCCACCTTTATAACGGGAACAGCCGGGAAGCCGGCGGGCGTTCCCCGCCCCGTGGAGAAAAACATGAGCTGTGAACCGGCGGCCGCGAATCCTGCCATGGAGTCGGCATCGTACCCGGGACCGTCCTGCAGTACGAGACCGCGTACCTTCGGCGTTTCGCCGTAATCAACCACGTCCATGACAGGGCGCGTGCCTCCCTTGACGATGCATCCCAGGGACTTCTCGGCGATGGTGCTCATGCCGCCGTCCATGTTTCCCGGCGAAATAACGAGGCCCGCCATATCACCCATGACGGTCCGCGTCAGCGTCTCCGCCCGGTCGGTCATTTCCGTGATTTTCCGAGCCACTTCGTCGTTGACGGCGCGCCGGGCAAGTACATGCGCGGCGCCGATCATTTCCGTATTTTCCCCGAACATGACCGTCGCCCCGCGGTCCACGAGCAGGTCAGCCACGGCTCCCACGGCAACATTCGCCGTTATGCCCGACATGGCGTCGGATCCGCCGCACTCGACGGACACAAGGAGATCGTTCCAGTCCGCGGGTTCGCGACGCGCGGCGGCAAGTTCCTCCAGAAATTCACGGGCCGCCCCGATCGCCTTGTCGGCGGTTTTCAGTGAACCGCCTTCTTCCTGAACGTTCAGAACGGCCAGGGGTTTGCCGATATCGCCAAGCATCGGCAGCAGCGTTTTCGTGTTCGACACCTCGCAGCCAAGGCCGATAACCACCGCGGCGCCTACGTTCGGATGCCTGATCATGCCGGAGAGCACGCGAAAAAGAATCACGAGATTACGCTCTCCTCCACGCCCGCACCCGTGCCCGTGGGGCGCGCAAACCGCTTCCGGGACGGCCCGCCCCACCCGGTTGACCACGCCGTTCACGCAGGCGACGGTGGGAATGACCAGCAGGTGGTTCCGGATTCCAACGCGGCCATCCTTCCGCCGGTATCCGCTGATGCTTACGTCCTTTTCCATCGCCCGCTCTCCAGGTTGTGCGTGTGTACCCAGGCGCCCCGAGGAATCACCGCCGTACTTATTCCGACCGGCTCGCCGTACTTGATGATCTCCCCGCCCCGCTCGATTTCACAAATGGCTACCTTGTGCCCCGCAGGCACACGTTCCAGCGCGGTCGCGAAGATTTTCCCGCGGAACAGGGCTTCCTCGCCCGCCTCGAGGTCCCGAAGGGCCACGGCCACGTTGTCATTTTCGTGAATGACCAGTACGGAATCCGCCATCACGCCGCCTCACGCGTCAGGACGTTTCATGTACTGCATGGTGCCGTCCTGGATGACCGCCGCCCTGGCCGGGCCCGGATAATCTTCTTCCAGGACAGCCAGCACCTCGGGCCAGGTCTTGACCACCGTCGCGTCGTCAATATGGCAGATGAGATCGAGCATGGTCCGGTCGGGCGCCGGCGCGAACACAATGAGCTTCTTCATAAGCGCGGTGATGAGTTTCTCACCCTTGACCTTCACTGTGTAATGCCGCCCGCCGTAGTCGGTCCCCCAGGCGCGCATCACGTAATGCGGGACCTGTCCCTCCGGGGCGTCGACGATGAGCACGGCTGTTCCCGCTCCGCCGGGTTTCAGGACCATGAGCGACATGAGAAGCGAAATGGCCGCTTCGTTTGCCTTTCCGTAGGCGTTGCACACAGCGATGTCGTAGCCCGTAGCGTAGGGAATGCCGTAATGCTCCTTTCCCGCTTCCGCCCCGGCGGCATGGACGGCACGAAACGGACCGGCGTAGAGGTCCGTTATCCCGCCACGACGGTTTATCAGGGCGTCGACCTTGAAATCGAGGCCGGCCATGTCTCCCGCGGCGTCGCACTCGGCCCGCATGAGATTGTCGTCGAAATTTCCCAGCCCCGCGCGGCTCTGGTCGCGGTAGAGCTGGTTATGAAACTGATTGATTGATTCGATGCCCGCCACGCCGGGAAGTACGATTTTCGCTCCGCCGCCGAACCCCACGTGCACGTGCGCGGTGATGCAGCCGATGCCGATTTTGAGATCGCAATTCATGAACTCGCGGTTCAGCCACACCTCCACGCCTGTGGGCGTCCGTCCCACGCGGACCGTGTTTTGAAAGGGATCGTGATTGTACACGGCGTAGTTCTCCACGATATAGTCTCCCAGTTTTTTCCGGGCGTTGATCATGTCGCAGGCACCGTGACTTCCCAGGGCCCAGATAAAGCGGATCTGGTCCTTTTCCAGCCCCGCCTCGTGAAGCTCCTCGAGGACAAACGGGGCCACATCCTTCACCGGCGTCGGTCGCGTCATGTCGTCGAAGAGAATAACCGCCTGCTTCTTTCCCCGGGCCAGTTCCCTGAGCATGGGCCCCTCGATCGGTGAGCGCACGGCCTCTCGTATGTCCTCCGGCGCGAGTTCGTCCCGCTCGAAACCGGAAGACGTGAGATTGTCGACCTCCCAGCGGTCGGGAAAGACCAGCTCCCGCTCGTGGTTTTCATACCAGAGCCGGGAAGGCACGGAAACTCGTTTCATGGCATTATCCTTTCTCACCAGGCCGCGGGCTTTATCCCGCGAGAATAACGATGACCCGCCGCGGGCCGTGCATACCCTTGAAAGCAGTCGCCCGGATATCAGCGGTCATGCTTGGTCCCGTCACGAGCGTGAGATGAGCGGGCGGAATCCGCCCGGCACCACCGTAAAAAACAGAGAGGGCATCCTCGTATATGGGCACAAGACGGTCGATCCCTACCACCGCGACGTGCAGAACCGGCGCGAGCGACACGAGGCGGGGCTGGTTCCCGCCGTGCGCGATGACCAGGGTTCCCGTTTCGGCGACGGCAAAATCCGCGCCCGTGACGCCGGCATCGGTCTCATCAAAAACAGCCCGCGTATATGACTCCCGGTCGGGATAATCGGCAGCGGTACTGACAGACACACCCTGCCGTTCACCCCAGGCCGGAAGATCGAGAGACCGGATCATGTCGTCGGTTGACATCATGATCCGCGTCAGACTCTCGGCACGGGCGATTTCCGTCAGGTAATCCAGTATCTCTTCCCGGTCGGCGGCCCTGTACACCACACCGCTTTCGCGCGTCAGCTCTTCCGTGAAGCGGGCTATCAAACCGTCCCGGTCGAAAAGGGCCTCCCGCGGTGTCGGCATAACAGGCCTGGCGGGTATTTCCATCTTCGGCGCTTGTCTCAGTCGTGCAAGTATTTCTTCGCGTGCCGATTCTTTCACGACGCCCCTCCCTGTTTCGAGAGCGATTCGCGCCATTGATCCCTGAATGTCCTGCGGGCCGGCACGGGCAGGTCTCTCGCCCCGAACCACCCCGCGAAAGGACCCGGCATGGCCTCGATTTTTCCCTTTTTACCGAATACCGCCAGAACGGGACGGGCCAGGCGGTACAGGAATCTCCAGACGGCGGAATGCGCCGCCGCCGTTCCCCAGACGCCGAACAGTATCGCTTCCCATCGTCCGGAGGATCGCCTCTTCCGTTTCACCTCGAGTGCCCGGTAATGAAGAAAAATAGCCGGATGATCGATGCCGGCGGGGCATACCTCTCGACAGGTCCCGCACAGCGTACAGGCCTTGAAGAGGTCGCCTGTTTCCTCCAGCCCCAGGAGAGCCGGGTTGAGCACCTGACCCATCGGCCCCGAATAGGCCCACCCGTAAGGATACCCGCCGATCTTCGCGTACACGGGACAGAGGTTGAGACAGGCGCCGCACCGAATGCAGCGAAGGGCCTCCCGGAGTTTCGGATCGTGGTATAGACGGGACCGGCCGTTGTCCACGATAATAATAAAAAGTTCCTCGGGCCCGTCAATCTCCGCCGGCTCCCTGGGTCCCCTGTCGATAGACACATAGGCCGAAATACTCTGGCCGGTACAGTTCCGGCAAAGCACCCGAAGCAGGTGAAGCGCGTCGGTCGTGGTGGGCACCACCTTCTCCGGACTCATGACAGAAACCTGCGTGCGGGGCGATGATTTGTTGAAGCGGATGTTGCCCTCGTTTTCCACGTTGATGATGGCTCCCGTGTCCGCCACGGCCATGTTGACGCCGGTTATTCCCAGGCGCGCCCGTCGGAACTTGTCCCGAAGAAAAAGCCGGGCCGCGTAACCCAGCTCCACCGGGTCCGTGGTTTCTTCTTGCATGCCCGCCTTTTTCATGAAGAGATCGCACACTTCTTCCACGGGGACATTGATGGCGGGCCCGACGATATGAAAGGGGGGCCTGCCCAGTTGCTGGGCGATGAATTCTCCCAGATCCGTTTCAAAAGGCTCAATGCCCTCCCGGGCCAGCGCGTCGTTGAGGCCCGTCTCCTCGGAAATCATGGATTTGCCCTTCGTCACCATGGTGACGTTCCTTTCACGGGCGATGGAAAGGATCATTTCGTTGGCTTCGGCGGCGTTCCGCGCCCACAGCACCCGGGCGCCGGCCGCGATGGCGTTTTTCTCGAATTCTTCCAGGAGATCGGGCATCCTCGCCACCGCCTCGGCCCGAATGGCACGGCTGAGTTCCTGTGCCGCGGCGGGATCGGGAAAGCTCCCCATGACTTTTACCCGCCGCGCCGCTATGTAGGGCGGCAACAGAGACAGGAATGTACGAGCGTACTGGTTCTGCATTTCCAGTTTCGCGTTGCGCACGAAGTTGCCCGTATCGATCTTCATGTGTTTTCGTCCGTCTCCGGCCCTGCCAGGAATTCCACCAGATGCAGGGCGCGCTTTTCAGGATTGTTACGGCTGAGATAGCCGGCGATATTGAGAAGACAGCCCGGCTCGGACACGACGAGCAGATCGGCGCCGCTGTCCAGGTAATGCCCTATTTTATCACGGACCATCTCTTCCGAGATGAACGCGTACCTGTATGAGAATTCACCGCCGAAGCCGCAGCACGTATCCGCCTGTTCCATCGGCACGAATGTCGTACCCCGTGTCTGTTCGATCAGTGCTTTCGGCTGTCGGGACACGCCCAGCCTGCGGAGTATCTGGCAGGACTCATGATAGGTCACGGTGCCGTCGAAAACGCCCCCCCCGTCCTCGATGCCGAGAACGTCCACGAGGTACTGGGACAATTCAAAAACGCGCTCCGACAGATCTTCCGCTCTCCGGCGCCAGGACGGTTCGCCACCGAGCAGTTCGGGATAATGATATTTTACCATCGCCGTGCAGGAACCCGACGGGCTCACGATGACATCATCATCACCGAAAACATCGATGAAATGCTTCGCCGCTTTTCTCGCTCGGTCGAGGTATCCCGCGTTCATGGCGGGTTGTCCGCAACAGGTCTGCTGCTCGTGGTAACGGGGTTCAATGCCGAGTCGACGCAGGAGTCGCACCGTGGCGACTCCCACCCGCGGCATCATGAAATCGACGGTGCAGGGAATAAAAAGAGAAACTGGGCCCATTGCATCTCCGAAACGGCAGGACGCTGAAAAAACGCGACGGCCTTCCCGCCACGGAAGGTCTCAGTCTTTATACATGGCTTCGATCAAATCGGCAAACTGTTCGTTTATGGCCTTGCGCTTCACCTTCATGGTAGGCGTCACTTCGCCGTCCTCGGTGTAGAGCTTTTTATCGAGGATCTTGAATTTTCTGATATTTTCAACCCGGGCGACCTGCCGGTTAACCTTGTCCACTTCCTGCTGGATCAGCTCGATGACTTCCGGCGTCCTGGTCATACTGGCGAAGGTTGTGTACTGCACCTTGTGATCCTGAGCGAACTTGATTACATTCTCGTCGTCGATGACGATGATTGCCGTCAGGTATTTGCGGCCGTCGCCGATGACCACGGCGTCGTTTATATAGGGCGAAAATTTCAGCATGTTTTCTAAGTACTGCGGCGCAATGTTCTTGCCGCCCGCCGTAATAATCAGGTCTTTCTTACGATCCGTGAGCTTGAGAAATCCTTCCTCGTCGATTTCGCCCACGTCGCCCGTATACATCCACCCGTCGTGCAGGACTTCTCTGGTCTGTTCTTCGTCCTTGTAGTAGCCCTTGAAAATTCCCTTGTGCTTGACGACAATCTCGCCGTCTTCGGAGATGCGCACCTCGGTGCCGGGAAGCGGCTTGCCCACGCTGCCCACCTTGAAGGTTTTTTCATCGGAAATGTGCGTAACGCCCGTCGTCTCCGTCATGCCGTATCCTTCGCGGATGGGGATGCCGATACTGAGGAAAAATTTCAACACCTCCTGGGAAATGGGAGCCGCTCCCGAGGAGCCGAAACGTACGCGGTCGAAACCAAGACGCTTCTTGAGCTTTCTGAAAATGACGAAGTACGCCACTTTGTACTGCAGGGCCAGGAGCAGGGGCATTTTCTCCTTGGAAAGGGCCTTGTTGTTGTACCTGGTCCCGATCTTGATGGCGATATTGAAAAGAGTTCGTTTCAGCCAGGTGGCGTCAGCCATTTTCAGGACGATGGCGGAATAATATTTTTCCCATATACGGGGAACGGCATGAAAGACCGTGGGAGACACCTCGCGCATATCGGCCATGACCGTGTCGGTGTTCTCCGTGAAGTTGACGATATGACCCACGGAAAGGTGAAACATGATGTCGAATATCTGCTCGTAAACATGGTTGAGGGGAAGGA
>DSBH01000230.1 GCA_011056825.1 Deltaproteobacteria bacterium
AGCCAGCAGTATTAACGACCCGTTCGATATGTTTGAGTCCCTCAGCATCTTTAAGCGCCAGCGGATAAATGACGTGTTTTATAGTATGGGCCATACAGATCATCTTCCGGAACGTGCCGTCTGCCGAAAACGCTCCTGCCGGGCAAGCGTCCCGGCAGGAGCGACATTTTGGAGGGCAGGGATCCTCGTCAATAATTGGATCGCCCGGGAGTTCGGCATCGGTCACCACGGCCGCCAGTCGCAAACGGGCGCCGAAGGTTGGGTGGTATACCTGCCCGCTGCGGCCGAAGGCTCCCAGGCCGGCACGGACTGCGGCATGCTTGAGAGAGAGAATCCCCCACGGCTCGAACTCGTGAAAGACCATCGGAGCGTAGCTGGGAACCATGACGGCGGCGAAGCGACTTTGCGATTCGATCAGATTGCACAACTCCAGGCTGATCTCATCCAGCCGGCGATAAACGGTGTGGTAGGAGCGGTGAAGGGCGTGAAGATTATAGTCAGGTGATTGCAGGATACCGCGCGGTATTTCGATTCCAAAGACGACCACCGTCTTCGCCCCCTTGCATATATTTGACGGGTGATGTTTCTCCGGGGCTTCATCGAAACGATTCACCGGGGCAAAACCGAACGCCGACACGCTGCGGTCCAGATAGTGGGCCATCACATCTCTCATGATACTATTTATATCTCCCCCTTCTTTACACGCACATCACTGGAAGCCGGGCTTTTGCGGACGGCAAGCAGGAGCCGGCGAAGTTCTACCTGTTCTGCATCATTGAGAGTGGCCAGGAAATCGCTGTTGGCCCGTTCCAGCTTCATACGGATCAGGGGAACCCGATTTCGTCCCTTCAGAGTCAGACAGACACAAACAGCCCGGCGGTCGTTCGGGTGCGGCCTCCTCTCGACCAGCCCGGATGTTACCAAACGGTCCAGTAAGGCGGTCAGGGTGGCCGGGTCGAGCCCGCTCCGTTCGCTCAGTTCCCGTGAGGTAACCGCGTCCTCTTGTCCCAGGAAGTTGAGGATCATCGCCTGGACCGCGGTAATATCCATATCCGTCAGGCAGGCGGTCCAGAACCTCGTTGCGGCCTGATTGGCCCGAGCGAGCAAAAAAAAGATGCAGTTCTCAACACGAAGAGTCATGGGTCTATGCTTTTACCTCGCAAACAAATAATTTGTAGACAAACTATATCAAAGGTGGTACGCCGTCAAGAAAAACCTGCGGCCTGACTGGACTATTCCCTGATGTGTCCAGCGCTGGAAGAAAGGGCGATCGAGATGAAAGTATTACGCACTCCCGATGAGCGATTTCGAGATCTGCCGGGTTTCGATTTCGCACCGAACTACCTTCAAGTCCCCGACGGTGAGGGAGACTCGCTTCGAGTACACTACCTGGATGAGGGACCGCGGATGGCCGAGCCGATACTTCTGATGCACGGAGAACCAAGCTGGTGTTACTTGTACCGGATAATGATTCCCCTCCTCACCGACGCGGGATACCGCGCTGTCGCCCCCGATCTGGTGGGATTCGGACGCTCGGACAAGCCTACGGAGATGAACGACTATACATACCAGCGGCACGTCGACTGGATGCAGGCCCTCCTCGACCACCTGGACCTGAGCAGAATCACGCTGGTCTGCCAGGACTGGGGTGGCCTGATAGGCCTGCGACTGGCGACCGATCACCCGGAACGTTTCGCCCGCGTGGTGGTGGCGAACACAGGCCTTCCCACGGGTGATCATCCCATGTCGGATGCCTTTTCAGCCTGGCGTGAATACTCGCGGACCGCCCCCGAATTTCACGTGGGCGGCATTATCAAGGGTGGCTGCGTTACCCCTCTCTCTGACGCGGTCATCGCAGCCTACGACGCCCCTTTCCCCGACGATACCTACAAAGCGGGAGCCCGCGTCTTTCCGTCGCTCGTTCCCATCACTCCCGACGATCCGGCTGCCGAAGCAAATCGCCGGGCATGGGAAGTCCTGTCGAGATTCAAAAAACCTTTCATCACCTCCTTCAGCGATTCGGATCCGATCACCCGTGGAGGCGACAGGGTTTTCCTCAAAATGGTCCCCGGCACCAGTAATCAGCAGCACGCCACGATTACGGGCGGCGGTCACTTCCTGCAGGAAGACCGGGGAGAAGACTTTGCCCGGATTGTGATCGATTTCATGAAAGGCAGTTGATCGTCGGCGATGACATTACTCGGCAATCGCGTGTATGGGAGCAAAACTATCATTGACAAAAAACGTGTCGTGTGCATGAAATACACAGCTTGTAAAAATGAGCATTCCCTGCGTAGAAAAACAGTTACATCCGGCTTCTGTGAGTCATGTGCCCCGAAGGGCTGCATTATTATTAATCAGGAAGAAGGAGGAAAATCATAATGGCTTTTGAGTACGAAAAGTTAAACGTGGAGCAGGATGGCAAGGTGCTTGTCGCCGCCATAAACCATCCTCCGGCGAACGCCATGGGCCAGGGCGTCCTGCGCGACATCAACGATCTGCTCGACAGGTGTGAGAACGATGACAATGTGCGGGTTATCGTCATTACCGGTACGGGAGAAAAACTTTTTTCCGCCGGCGCCGACATCACTGAATTCGCCGATATACAAAAAGGCAAAGTCCCCAAGTATGACGGCAACGAAATTTATTTCAAAATCGAAAACTACCCCAAGGTCATCATCGCAGCGATTCAGGGCGGCGCCTACGGGGGAGGACTCGAGCTCGCCTGTTGCTGCCACCTGCGCATCATGTCGGAAAGTGCCACGCTGGGACTTCCCGAAGTAAAGCTCGGGCTTAATCCCGGATGGGGAGGCACGCAGCGATTGCCCCGTTTCATAGGCAAAACGAAGGCCCTTGAACTTATGTTGACGGGCAACTTCATGCCGGCATCCGAGGCTCTCACGCTGGGTTTGCTGAATAAAGTCGTGCCGCAGGAAAAGGTGCTGGATGAAGCGAAGGCACTTGCCAAAAAACTGGCAGCCGGAGCCCCCCTGGCCCAGCGGGAAATCATGAAGGCCATCAGGCTGGGACTGGAAACCAATATTAGAGAAGGTGTACTGGTTATCGAGCGCGCGGCAAGCAGGACTCTTCAGTTCTCGGAAGACTTCGCCGAAGGTTCGAAGGCATTCCTCGAAAAGAGACCGCCCGACTTCAAGGGACGCTGACATTCATCGGGCCGTGACCCGACAAACGTTCATTCAGAAAAACAGGCCCCTCCCTTTTGTCACGGGGAGGGGCATACACATGTGGAGCCCATGAAAAACTTTTTTTCAGCGCAGACGCGAACCGCCGGAACAAAGTCAGACAGTGTAGCCGAATTTATCAGGCATCATTTCAGGCATTTCAACGCGGCCGTCCTCGTCGACGCCGCCGAGGCATACCGTTCGCATATTGACAGAGGGGACGCCATGTTCATGAGCCTGGCGGGCGCCATGAGCACTGCCGAGCTCGGTCTCTCCCTGGCCGAAATGATCCGCCGGGACAAAATTCACGCTGTAAGCTGCACGGGGGCAAACCTTGAGGAAGACATTTTCAACCTCGTGGCTCACGATCATTATCAGCGAATACCCCATTACCGCGACCTGACGCCGGAGGGAGAAAAGAAGCTTCTGGAACAGCACCTGAACCGCGTCACCGATACCTGCATTCCCGAAGAGGAAGCATTCAGAAGAATTGAAAGGTTCATCATCGACCTCTGGAAAGAGGCGGATGCCTCCGGAAAATCCTGCTTCCCTCACGAATTCATCTATCAGCTGCTTGACAGTGGATTACTTGACCAGTATCACCAGATTGATCCGAAAGACAGCTGGGTCATGGCCGCCTGCGAGAAAAAGCTTCCCATTTTCGTTCCCGGCTGGGAGGATTCGACGCTGGGCAATGTCTATGCGGCACACTGTCTCCGCGGAACCATTAAAAATGTTCACACGGTTCGCACGGGAATCGAATACATGATGCAGCTTTCCGAATGGTATCGCTCGACTTCGGCGGAACGGAACATCGGATTCTTTCAGATAGGCGGCGGCATCGCCGGGGATTTCGCGATCTGCGTGGTTCCAATGCTTCGCCAGGACATGGGCGTTCATGACGCACCCCTGTGGTCGTATTTTTGCCAGATCAGCGACTCAACAACCAGCTACGGATCCTATTCAGGCGCCGTGCCGAACGAAAAAATCACCTGGGAAAAGCTGGCTGTCGACACACCCGGTTTTATTATCGAGTCCGACGCCACCATCGTGGCCCCTCTTGTTTTCAGATATGTTTTGGAGGAAGAATCACCATAGCGGTCTTTAAACGGTGGAACGCCCTGTCTCTGGACGCCCGGGCGTTTCCCGGTCGTCGTACGCGAAGAGGATTACGTATATGAGAAAAATAGCCGTCCTTCCCGGTGACGGAATAGGACCGGAAATAATGGAAGAGGCCGTCAAGGTGCTCAATGTCGCCAGGGAACAGCTTTCCCTGCCGATAGACTACGAATTCGGCGATGTCGGAGGATGCGCCATAGACCGGCACGGAACGGCACTTCCCGCGGAAACTCTCGCGCTGTGCACATCGTCCGACGCCGTTCTTTTCGGATCGGTGGGGGGGCCGAAATGGGAACACCTCCCGCCTGAACAACAGCCGGAGCGGGCCGCCCTGCTTCCCCTGCGAAAACATTTCGACCTGTTCTGCAATCTCCGCCCGGCGAAAATATTCCCGGGCCTCGCGGGCGCCAGTCCGTTGAAAAAGGACATTATCGGCGAGGGATTCGATATACTCTGTGTCCGTGAACTGACAGGGGGCATTTACTTCGGAACGCCGAAGGGACGCGAGGGAACCGGACCCGACGAACGGGGATTCGACACCATGGTGTATCACCGCCGGGAAATCGAGCGGATCGCCCGCATGGCCTTTGATTTCGCGCGGCTGCGAAAAAGAAAGGTTACTTCCATTGACAAAGCGAACGTCCTGACCACCATGGTACTCTGGCGTGATGTGGTGAGAGAAACGAGCCTGCAATATCTCGATATATCGCTGAACAACCTGTACATAGACAACGCGGCCATGCAGGTGGTCCGTGATCCCCTGCAGTTCGACGTCATTCTGGCCGGCAATATGTTCGGCGACATTATCTCGGACGAGTGCGCTATGCTGACCGGGTCCCTGGGATTACTCCCGTCGGCGAGTCTTAACGAGTTGAAATTCGGTCTTTATGAACCGGCCGGCGGCTCTGCGCCGGACATAGCCGGCAAGGGTGTCGCCAACCCCGTGGCCCAGATACTTTCGCTGGCCATGATGCTCAGATACAGTCTGGATGAACCGACGGCCGCCGACCTCATCGAGGCTGCGGTGGACGATGTAATAGCCCGGGGAATACACACAGCCGACATCGCCGCCGACCCTTCCCGGGCCGTATCCACGGCTGCCATGGGAGACGCCGTTGCCGACACAATCAGGGAATCAATGAGTTGACAAGAATCGGCAACGCGAGGTTGCAGCAATGACGAGAATACGCCTTGGCGACGTAGCGGCGATCATAACCATTGAAGGACTCCTTGTCTGCATGGAATGCGCCGACGAAAGGGATCTTGCCGCCGTCGCATCCGAAGAAGACCTGATCCTTCGTGGAGATATTCCGGAGGACGGTGACCTCCGCTGCGGACGGTGCGGGCAGCGGATCAAGGGCTGAGAGAACCGAAGGCCCGTCAGACGGCCTCTCCTTTTCGAATACGCTCGATCGTGTAGGGAACGAGACCACCGGCTTTTATAATCTCCGCCATGAAATCAGGCACGGGGCTTGACGCAAACCGCTGTGAGTCGATGATACGATCAATCGAACCGGCGGCGAGATTCACCCTGACCTCGTCGCCTTCCGCGAGTTCTTTCGACGCTTCCGGGGACTCGAGCAAGGGGAGTCCGATATTGAAGGCGTTTCGATAAAATATGCGCGCAAAGCTGCGAGCGATAATGAGCGATACGCCGGAAGCCTTGATTGCAAGCGGTGCATGCTCCCGAGAAGAACCACACCCGAAATTGCCGCCCGCAACGATGACATCACCGGGACGCACCGAAGAAGCAAACTCCGGCCGCAGATCGGCAAAGCAGTTCCGCGCCAGCTCGGACGCCTCGGAAACATTGAGAAAACGTGCGGGAATGATCAGGTCAGTATCAATATCATCACCCAGTTTCCAGATTTTACCCTGAAACATCATGTGGAATGTCCTTTCGCTGTTATAGATGTGTCATTACATGCGGCCCGACATGGCCGTTTTCACTCTCGTGCCGCCTGTTTCCGTCAGAGTTCCCCTGGGCCGCCGATTTTTCCCAATACAGCCGAGGCCGCCGCGACAACGGGATTCGAGAGGTAAACCTCGCTTTCAGGATGTCCCATGCGCCCCACGAAATTCCTGTTGGTCGTTGCCAGGGCTCGTTCGCCGGCCGCGAGAATACCCATGTGACCTCCCAGACAGGGGCCGCAACAGGGCGGGCCGATAACGGCATTCGCGTCGAGCAGTGTTTCAACGATGCCTTCCCTGACCGCTTCACGGTAAATCCTGGGGGAACCGGGAATGATGATCAATCGAAGTCCCCGGGCCGCCCTTTTCCCCTTCAGCACGGACGCGGCGTCCCGAAGGTCTTCCAGAGAACCGTTGGTGCATGACCCGATGAATACCTGGTCCAGCGTCACATCTCCACATTCCGAAAGATTTCGGACGTTCGCGGGCGAATGGGGAAAGGCCACCTGCGGTTCAAGGGACGCCGCGTCGATGGTGATAACCCGTTCATACCGGGCATCGGCGTCGCTCATACGATAAATTGCGCCTGTCTCGGAGCGTTCATCAACAAACGCGCGGGTGATATCGTCCGGTTCAAAAATGCCGTTCTTGCCCCCCGCTTCGATAGCCATGTTCGCCATGGTGAGCCGCTGATACATGGGCATGCGCCGAACGGTTTCTCCACCGAACTCCAGGGTCGCGTAACGCGCTCCTTCGACACCGATCATGCCGATGAGATGTAAAATAATATCCTTCCCCCCCACCAGCGGCAACGGTGTGCCCTCGATGTTGACCCGGATAGTGGGCGGTACTTTCAGCCATATTTCTCCGGTCGCCATAATAACGCCGAGGTCGGTGCTTCCCACGCCTGTTGAAAAAGCGCCCAGCGCTCCGTAAGTACAGGTATGACTGTCGGCGCCGATGACTACCTGACCGGGAAGAACGAGTCCTTTTTCCGGAAGAATCACGTGCTCGATGCCCACGTCTCCTCCCTCGTAGTAATGCGTTATATTGTGAAGGCGAGCGAATTCTCTCACGAATTTAACTTGTTGGGCCGACGCTATATCCTTGTTCGGAACGAAATGATCCGCCACGAGGGCAACGGCGTCACGGTCAAAAACAGTCTCCCGGCCTATCTCGTTGAACACCTTGATAGCGATAGGGGCCGTTATGTCGTTGGCGAGGGCCATATCGACCTTCACCTGAATCAGGTCTCCCGGCGAAACGGCTTTCCTGGCCGCGTGTTCCGCCAGTATTTTTTCTGTAATGGTCATTGGCATGAGACAAACTCCAATTGTAAAATTTCTGTGCTCTATAATACAGGACGGCACGGTGGTAAACGTTTTTTTAATTCTTTTTTCAGAGCGACGGCTTCTCCGTTCGTTTCGTGTCCGGGGTCCTCAGCGAGTCAAGACGGTTCAGGGCATTGATATAGGCCTTCGCCGTCGCCACCAGGACATCCGGATCGGACCCCCTACCGATGACGCTGTGCCCGTTGAACCCGAGCTGGACCGTAACCACGCCCTGCGCGTCCGTCCCGCCGGTTATGGCGTTCACGACATACTTGATCAGCGAGTGTTTTGTCCGGGTTATTTTTTTGATCGCCGCGACCGTCGCATCAACCGGCCCGACGCCGAACTCGGCGTCCTGTTTCTCTTTCCCCTCCACTTCCATACGCACCGCCGCCATCGGCATTGCGGCATTGCCGGATATCACGTTCAGGTACAGCAACTTGTACTTGTCCGGTTTTCTAAAAATGGTGTCCGAAATAAGTTCCTCCAGATCCTCATCAAAGATCTGTTTTTTGACATCAGCCAATTCCTTGAAGCGTTTGAAGGCACGGCTGAGTTCATCATCAGTCAGCATGAAACCGATTTTTTTCAGGCGTTCTTTCACGGCGTGTCTGCCCGAATGTTTTCCCAGCACAATATTGGTATCCGTCACTCCCACGCTTTGAGGCGTCATTATTTCATAGGTAATTTTTTCCTTGATGAGTCCATCCTGGTGTATGCCGGATTCGTGTGCAAACGCGTTCGCTCCTACAATAGCCTTGTTTGGCTGCACGGGAATGCCGGTTATGTCCGTAAGCAACCGCGACGTCCGGTAAATGTGTTTCGTGTCGATGTTTGTCGAGAACCCCAGAATATCTTTTCGCGTTTCCAGGGCCATGACGATTTCTTCCAGCGACGTGTTGCCGGCACGCTCGCCTATACCGTTTACGGCGCACTCCACCTGCCGGGCTCCCTGTTTAAGTGCCGCTATGGAATTGGCGACGGCTACGCCGAGATCATTGTGACAGTGGACGGAAATCACGGTGTTGTTAATGTTTTTCACCTTCTCAAAAAGGTAACCAATGAGATCTCCCAGTTCATCCGGCATGGTGTAGCCCACTGTGTCGGGAATATTTACCGTCGTGGCCCCCGCTTCGATGACGGCCTGCACCATGTCGACCAGATAATCACGGTCACTTCGGGTGGCATCCATGGGAGAAAATTCAATATTGTCCGTGTATTCACGTGCGTGTCGCACGGCGTCCACGGCTTCCTTCAAGACCTGTTCCCTGCTTTTCTTCAATTGATACCGGAGGTGGATATCGGATGACGAGATAAAGGTATGAATGCGGGGATGAGCCGCTTCTGCGATTGCCTTCCAGGCTCGATCGATATCGTTGCGATCGGCACGGGCAAGAGCCGCGATCTGGGGTTTCCGAATATGCCTGGCTATTTCCTGGACAGCGATAAAATCACCTTCCGACGCGACGGGGAAGCCCGCCTCGATAATGTCGACCCCCAGTTTCTCGAGGTGGCGGGCCATGCGGAGCTTTTCGTCGAGATTCATGCTGAATCCCGGCGACTGCTCGCCGTCCCGCAGGGTCGTGTCGAAAATGTATACCCTGTTATCATTCCGCTTCTTTACCTTTTCCCTTTTCTGTGCCGTCTTCCTCATTTCCTCCTCCTTTGCACACGTTCGGCTTTCACCTTTTCATACAAATAAAAAAGGCCATGGGCGTGGCGCCCATGGCCTCTCTCATTTCTCCGTGTAAAACTTTTATTCGGTCAGAAGGGCGGGCGACACGCGAACGATATGCACACCGGTAAGAGCGAGTCCAAGACCCGAAAGGCTCAACAGGTTGCCAAGAATCGTTCGTCCGTTACCGGTCACCCGTACTACTCCTTGAAAAGATTAGATACAGCTTCTACATTATGAATAAATACGTGTCAACGATTATTTTCACGTCTTCCCGCAATACGCGACAAGTGGCTTTCAATCTTTTCTCTCTTCCTTGCTCAGCTTATACTGCAGGCTGTCAACCAGCGCCCGCCAGCTGGCCTCGATAATATTGCCCGAAACACCGATAGTGGTCCAGACATCCTCACCGTCTCCCGATTCGAGAAGCACCCTGACCTTGGCCGCGGTCCCATCGCTGCCTTCGATAATGCGAACCTTAAAATCAACCAGGTGCATTTCATCCACCTCGGGATAAAATTTTCTCAGGGCTTTCCGCAGGGCGTTGTCAAGGGCGTTCACGGGACCATTCCCCTCGGCGGCGGTAATTTCCTGTTCCTTTCCAACGGAAATCTTGATGGTCGCCTGTGAACTGGAAATCCTTCTACGCTTTCTCTGGTCGATCACGTTGAATGATACCAGTTCAAAGGGTTCCCTGAATTCCCCCAGGGTTTTTTTTATGAGCAACGCCAGCGATCCGTCGGCAGTATCGAACTGGTATCCTTCGTCCTCCATTTTCTTGATTTCCCGGACAACCCTGCGGCTCACGTCGTCCGAATCATCAAGAGATATTCCCAGTTCCCGAGCCTTGTATTCTATGTTACTCCTGCCGGCAAGATCGGACACGATAACGCGCCGGTGGTTCCCTACCAGTTCCGGGTCGGTATGTTCATAAGCGGTCGGGTTCTTGAGCACGGCGCTTACGTGAACACCACCTTTATGAGCAAACGCGCTTTTGCCCGTGTAAGGACGGGCGTTCACCGGGGGAACATTCGCTACATCGCTGACGTAGAGCGACAGGGCCGTGAGATTTTCCAGCGATGATCCGGGAACGCAGCGTCCGTTCATCTTGAGATGCACGTTTCCGATAACGGTTACCAGGTCGGCATTGCCGCAACGCTCTCCGTATCCGTTGACGGTCCCCTGGGCCATGCGGACTCCCGCTCTCACGGCGGTAATAGTATTTGCCACGGCAAGTCCGCAATCGTTGTGAGCATGAATTCCCAGGCGTTCTGCGGGAACAATCTTTTTGACCTCTTCCACGATATCGGCCAGTTCCCATGTCATGGTTCCGCCGTTGGTGTCGCACAGAACAATCCAGTCCGCGCCGTCCGACAGGGCCCTCTCAATCGTTTTCAGGGCGTATGATGGATTATGCTTGAATCCATCGAAAAAATGCTCGGCGTCATAAACGACTTCCTTGCCCCGGGATTTCAGGTACGAGACGGATTCTCCTATCATATCAAGATTTTCTTCGAGCGAAACGCCAAGAATGTCCGTCGCGTGCAGATCCCAACTCTTGCCGAAAATCGTTGTCACGGGCGTGCACGCGTCGATCAGGGCGCGTATGTTGGGACACTCTTCGGGCGTCACGCCCTGTTTACGAGTGCTTCCGAACGCCGCCAGGCGAATATTTTTAAATTTCTCCCGTTTTGCCAGTTTAAAAAACCGCAAGTCCTTTGGATTCGATCCCGGCCAGCCACCTTCGATATAATGAAAGCCGGCCTCATCAAGCTTGCGGGCGATCTTGATTTTTTCCTCTGCCGTTACACTCACCTGCTCGCCCTGGGTCCCGTCGCGTAGTGTGGTGTCATAGATAATTACGTCTTCACCCGTGCGTTTCATCATTTTCACTCCTTTTAAAAAAAACCCGCCCCCAGCAAGCCGCTGGTGGCGGGTTTTGAAGTCCTTTTTCCGTAGACTATTCCATCACCAGGCCGCGCACGGATGCGTCCTCCGAATTATGCCGCTGATAATAATGATGGTGGAAAAGTCCCTGTTCGCCATGCTTTCCAATCCTTGTAAATGCAGGCCTCACTAACTACAGCAAAAGGACACGCCTGTCAACGTAAATATGCTTTCTTTTTTTTTACGCACGCCTGCGGGAAAACCTTCAGAGATAACTCCGTCCCCCCAGGAATCGACGCCGGTAATAGGCATTGTCAAGTGAATCAACGGAGACCTGTCGGCCCGCCCTGGGTGCGTGAATAAAACGCCCACCACCGGCGTAAATACCGACATGCGACACCTGCCCTTTCCCCGAGGTGTCGAAGAACACCAGATCGCCTTCCGACAGGGCTTTTGGATTGACGGGATTTCCTGCCATGAACTGGGCGCGGGAAGTACGTGGAAGGCTGAACCCGTTGAGCCGGTATACTGACATGGCAAGCCCGCTGCAATCAAAACCGTCCTTCGGGGAATTTCCTCCCCACTTGTAGGGAACGCCGAGAAAGCTTCGGGCCGTTTGTACAAGCCTCGTTCTAACGTATCGGTCGCCCAGGCGGGCCCGGCTGGCCAGGGTGTACTGGTCGGGCCTGACTATATAGAACTCTTCGATAATGTTCTGTGCTTCAAGTTCTTTCGCTTTCGCAAGCGCTTCTTCACGGGTGGGAAAATCGCCGAACCGGACCTTGTACAAATCCCGTTCATAAACAAAATAATAGGCGTCCAGGTTGTATTCATTGAGATAATCGGTCAGGCGACTCGCATTGCCCACGTTTGAAAAAGCACCAGCCTGAATCGTGAATCCCAAAGGTGCCAGTTTCGCCGGTTGTTCTGGATGTGCCCGAGGGTGTGGAGATACAGGTGGAGGAGGAGCGGTGCGGACTGTACAGGCTGAAAGCACCAGAAGCAAGAACAGGCAAAACAGTCGAGACTTCAACCTCCCTCCCGCCTGTTTCCGAGTTTTCATCACCATTCCCATTCCTTTTCCGATTGCCGCCGAACCAGCGTACCGATTACGAAAAAATATAATCTACCATAGATGTTCTTTTCAACCCTTTTCCCGCTCCATCAATTCCCTTGAATTACGATCCTCAGCAGCGTAGAAAGAGCGCTGTTTCAAAATCACTGAAGGAGTCGCCGGTGTTGTCGCGTTTTACCCGATGTTTCCGCCTCCGCTGGAAGAAGGACGGCGGCTACCGTGAACTGTTCGTCATAGCTCTGCCGCTGATCGCCAGTACCGCTACATGGTCGGTCCAGCATTTCGTGGACCGGATGTTTCTGGCCTGGTATTTGCCGGACGCGGTGGCGGCCGCCATGCCGGCGGGACTGCTTTCATTCACTGTCAGCTGTATTTTCATCGGAACGGCAGGTTACGTGGGAACATTTACCGCCCAGTACTTCGGAGCCGGTATTCTCGAAAAATGTGGTCCCTCTCTGTGGCAGGGCCTGTACGTCGCCCTTATCGGCGGAACAGTGCAGCTCATGTTCATCCCCCCGGCCGGATTCCTGTTCGCGGTCGTCGGCCACGGACCGGATATCCGTGTCCTGGAACGTCTTTATTTCTCGATTCTCTGCGGCGGCGGCTATTTTATCATCGCCTCGTCGGCAATGGCCGGTTTTCTTTCAGGATTGGGCCGCACCCGCCCGGTCATGTGGGTAAACATCACGGCCACTGCCGTTAACCTTTTTCTCGACTGGCTCCTGATTTTCGGCAACTGGGGATTTCCTGAAATGGGAATAACGGGAGCAGGAGTCGCCACTGTCGCTGCGCTTGCGATCGGAACAATAATATACGGATTTATTATCGCCGGGCCCCGGTACCGAAAGAAATTCGCCACGTTGCGGGGATGGCGTTACGACCGTCCTCTTTTCCGTTCACTGGTCAGGTACGGGTTCCCCAGTGGAATACAGTTTTTTATCGACGTGGCGGGGTTTACCATTTTTTCCCTCCTGATGGGGCGTCTCGGAATGGAGGCACTGGCCGCCACCACCATCGCCTTCAACATCAGCACGCTGGCTTTCATGCCCATGATCGGTATAGGAATCGCCACGTCGGTCCTGGTGGCCCGCCGCCTGGGTGAAAACAGGCCGGACCTGGCCTCTGATTCCACCTGGTCGGCCTTTCACGTGACCTTTGGTTACATGGCCCTGCTGTCTCTACTGTATGTCACCCTGCCGGATCTCTTTATCATGCCGTTCGCCCGGACGTCCGACACCGCGACATTTGCCGCCATCGAACAATATACCATCTTCCTGCTCCGGTTCGTGGCGGTGTATTCACTGTTCGACACGATGAACATTATTTTTTCATCGGCCCTGAAGGGAGCGGGGGATACCCGGTACATCATGATAGTGACGTTCGTCCTTTCCCTGCTCCTGCTCGTTGTACCCGCCTGGACCGCAGCCGTCCTGTTTTCCGGGGGGTTGTACCTTCTGTGGACTATTGCATCTATCTATATCATGTCCACCGGCTGCATCTTTTTGTACCGGTTCCTCGGCGGCGCCTGGAAATCCATGCGCGTTATTGAAGAAGTACCTATCGTTGTTCCTCCGGCGGCGCCTGAAACGCCTCTGTCTGACCCGACTTTCGCCAATACGCCGAGGCGTCATGCGTAACTATACGTATTAATACGCAATACAGCGATAAAAACGCGATTACATACTATGGGGGATTTGGCAGTTGAGGGCAGTCAGTAAGA
>DSBH01000258.1 GCA_011056825.1 Deltaproteobacteria bacterium
AAGCCTTGCCAGATCAAGGTCTTTTATATTCAGGACCCGCATCCATATTTCCTCGATCACCACCTCGGGAAATTCGACGCCCTTCTCTGTCAGATGTTCTTTTTCAGCTTCAATGTTTTTGAAGAAGCGTTCAAGTAACTGACCGGCCTCTATCGTCAGGCCGTAGCTCCTGCATAGTTCCGCGATTTCGTCGATTCTCGAGGCGGCTTCCGATTGAGCCCCGCCGATATCGCCCGCCCTGCTGATAAATAATGTCCCATAAACATCGAAGAGTACCGCCTTCACCGGTTTGGCCGGCGCTCCCTTCGGCTGAAAAGAGGCTGCAACGGGGTTCATGGACGCGGAATAGCGCCGGATCAGCTCTTCGTAGGCCATTGGTTTCACCTTCAGGAATATGACATCTGACTGCCGCTCAGCATAGATAAGCCCCGGCCTGCTGTCAAGGTTCACCCGGCGGTGACCGTACCTCGGAATGCCACGGGATCGACTACCGCTGATCAGATGATTCCGTTCTCGATAAGCTTGCTCAGCTCTTCGTCGCCGACGCCGAGTAACCCACAGTAAATTTCCCGGTTGTGTTCACCCGTTGCCGGCGGGGGGGCGGTAACCGTCCCCGGATTTTCCGACAGACCGACGGGGATACCGGCCAGTTTCAGTTCCTCTCCTCCGGAAAGTTTCACATCCACGAGGGCGCTTGAAAAGGCAACCTGTGGATCCGACGCCACTTCATCGACATCGTTCACGATGCCGCAGGGCAGACGGGCTTTCTGAAGTTCTTTCTCGCACACGCTCGCGTCGCGTTCTGCGACCCAGTTTTTTACGAATACATCGATCTCATCCCTCTTCTTAAACCGCTGGTAATCGGTTTCGAGATCAGGACGTTCCGCCAGGTCCTCGCGTTCGATCAGTTTGCAGAAACGTCGAAACAGGCCCTTCGTCACCAGCGAGATATATACCCACTTCCCGTCCCGCGACCGGTACAGGTCCGACGGCCCCGTGTACCAGGATCTGTTGCCGATGCGTGACCGCTTCTTCCCGGTAGCCTCGTACTCGCTTACGGCCATGGCGTTCAAAACCACCGCCGTCTGAAGAAGATTGGTTTCAACTTTCTGCCCCTCGGCGGTCAGGCGCCGGCGGTAAAGAGCCGACACGATACCCAGCGCGGCATACGCCCCGGCGGCGAAATCCACGTAACGCACTTCCGACCGTTGAGGCGGCGTGTCCGGAAACCCCGTGAGGTGCATGGCGCCGGACATCGCCTGCGCTATCTGGTCAAATCCGAGCCGCCGCGCGTAGGGTCCGCGACTTCCGAAACCGGTTATCTCAGCATATACAAGGGCCTTGTTAACAGCCCTGAGCCGCTCATAGGAAATCCCCATCTGCTCGACCGCCCCGGTGCTGAAATTATGGATCAGGACGTCCGATCGCTTCACCAGCTCCAGAAAAAGTGCAAGGGCCTCCCCTCCCGCCATGAGGTTCAACGTGATGGCCTTCTTGTTACGGGCCTGGTTGAGAAACATGAACCCGTCACCGGATGGTCCCTGAAGCCCCATGTACCGATCCTCTTCGCCTCCCGGCCGTTCGACGCGGATTACTTCGGCGCCGAGATCGGCAAGAAGAGACGCGCCGTGAGGCCCGGAGATGTGGCGTGAGAGATCAAGCACACGAATACCGGATAGTATCGAATTCATGGCAGGGATGTCCTTCCTGTCGTCGCCGGACAGGCGGGCTGAACGCTAGCGGTTCCACTTTCCGGCGATATCTTCCACGATGAAGGGAATGGATTGTATGCCTATTGATCCCTTGCGTACCCAGATTCTGTACATGTGAACCGCCTCGCCGTCGCTCGTGGCGATGCTCGGCAATTCCTCGAGGCCGCCGATGTCGGCCCTGTTGAATTCGTAACAGAGAAGATGGCTACTGAACGGGTCGACTATGAGAACTATTTTTTCAGGATCGTGGGGATGCTTTTCCAGGGCACCCGTGAATGAAACATGGCCTTCGGGACGTTTCGGCGGACCCAGATATCGATCAAGTTCGAATTTCCCCGTTTCTTCCAGTTCTTTACCGTCGTTCATGACAGTTCCGCATATCGATTCATGTCGGCGAAATCCGGATTACTCCAGCAGCAGTTCCGCCGGTGTTTTCAGAATAAAATCATCAAAGGCGCCGTCCACTTCGTAAATCCACCCCTGGTGTTGCTCGTTGAATGTATCCACCGCTTCTGCTGCAATGAGCAATGCTTCTTTTTCTCGCAGCGATTCGTCGGACTCGTCAGGCGAAATAGCAATCTTGCCTCCCGGAAAATCAGCGATCGCCTCCAGTTTTACGAAACAGGCGCCGTTTCGCGATCCCAGCTTTATCCGGTGAATAATTTTGTCGCGCCGTCGCAGCGTCAGCTCTGTCTCGAACGGGATGTCGTCGATATCGTCTTTCCCCGCGATATCGGTAAGGCGCATGGTGACAACCCGGTCTAAAAGGTCGCCTGCCGCTTTCCCGTCAATATCGGACACTCCGTCAACGGTAAACCCACCGTTTTTTCTCTTTATCGCGACGCCTCCCCGCGGGTTCACGATCCGGAGCTCCGTGAAGAGATCCACCTCTTCTTCGAAAAAACGTTCTCTCACGTATCCGCCGAAATCGACATTGACGAAAGGAACCGTCCTCTCCGAAAGATAGACCCGGTCGTCTCCCTCCAGGCGCACGTACGACCGAATGCTTCGATCTTCTTCCTTCGCCGACCCGACTATAACACCCAGCTTCGGGTCTCCATCTCTATCGAGAAACCGTATGATCGTGCTTTTGTCGCCGCCGTCTACACCCAGGGCCGCGTGGTTCCCACTGTCAGCCGTCACGAGTTCATCGCAGCGGATGCCTACAACGGTCATGAACACATCATTCACCCGTTTGGTAACTGCCGGATAGCTGTCTTTGTCGAGAATCACGAACCGTTCTCCCGACCGGGCCAGACGAAGCGATTCTCCCGCACGTTCCAGGTAGATGCCGTCAATCCGTTGCGGATCCAGCCCCTGTACGAGATAACTTCCCCTTCGAAATACATCGTCCGTCGTCACCGGGGCCTCTCGGGTAACGACAACCGTGAGTATTACCATGATCAGCGCCGCCACACCCAGCGCGGCAAGTTGTTTATCATTCATGGCGCACTCCCAGGTATTTGTTTTTTTTGTACCGCCGGACGAAGAAAACGACCAGAGCGACAAGGAGAATGACGAATGGCGCCGCCAGCGTGTTGTAAAATTTTATTGTGCTTGTGAGAGATTCAATACGCAATCGCTTGTCGCGGTTTAACTTACGCAACTCACGCTGCGCCATAAGAAGCTGTTCTTCCAGTTGACGTCTCTTCTCTATCGCGTCTCCCTGCATGACGACGCCCTCGTCCCCACCGGGCTGCTTGCCGAGCGATTGCAATTCTTCCTGGTACTTCGCCATTTCGGCCTCGACGGCCGCCACCTTTTCCGCTGTCGCCGCTTCCGCCTCTTTCTCGATGCGTTCGAACACCTTGAAGGGACGGGTAAATTTCTCCTTGGTCCTCGCTGTGGACAGTGCCTGCGCCCCACCGAGGTTTTCCATGACGTTCAGAAGCAGGTTCATGTTGTCACCCAGGGGCGCAACACCGAAAAATGTATCCTGAAATGCCACGAAATCATTCAACATGTCCACGTCCGCAAAAACGACGATTGTTGTTTCCGGAGACGTTTCATTTGAATCTCCCCGCTCTTCCGCAGACTCAGTCGCACCGTCTTCCGGCATCGCCTTGGATAAGGCGCTTTTAAATTTTCCCGTTAATTTGCACCCCAGCACCACCGGTTCTTCTCCGTCTTCGAGAATCCGCTTCAGCATGTCGGGATTAGAAAAAACAACCACGTCTTTCGGAGACGCCTTCACCACGTTCCCCGACGGGGATGTGGCAATAATCGGTTCAAAATGAACACCCGGAACATCGGTAGGCTCGAGCACGCCTCCGAAAAGCACGCGCACCGCTTCAAGGCGTGCCGTGACAACATCGTCACGGTTGAAGGACTCCCCCCGGAGATCCATGAAGGTGGCGAGCCGCTCCGCCGGTTCATTCGGCCCCAGCTGGACCTCCAGGCCGAGCGATCGGTCGGCGGCAAATGCGTTCGGCTGAAGGCGGCATCCCCATTTTTCAAGCAACCTGTTCAAATCAGACGTTCGTTTTGCGTGATCCTTCTCGGGATCGACGACACAATAAGGATCCACGAACACAACAAGCCTGCCGCCCTTCATAACGTGATCATCGACGGCCGCCAGCAGGCTGTTGGAAAGTCCCTTGGGATGTACAATCATGAGCAGATCAACGTCTTCAACGTTTCCACCGTCGTCTTTGACCGGCACCACGTCGTAAAAACGATTCAATTGTCCTATCATGTTCCATTCTTCGGGAACATCACGCCCCTGCATTCGCATCATTTCAGCCATGTAGGGCGACAGACCTCCACCGAAAACAGGAAGCGACGACAGGATGCCGATTCTTTTCTTCGCCGGGGTGGCGGCGTTGTAAATGGCAGATGAAATCTCGTACTCAACCAGCGGTTGCCGGTTGGGGGCAAAAAAGGGAACCGTTGTTTCACGCCCGTACTCGGACACAACGGCAAGACCGAAGAAAAAAGATTCGTCGCCGGCGCTGAAACGCTTAAGCCCGTATCTGACGGCGTCCAGTTCATCATCAGAATCAGGCCTCGGATCGATGACCGACAGTTTCAGCTTTCCTTTCGACAGCGACTCATACTCCTGCAGAAGATCCCGTATGTAAAAAAAATAATTATTGTAGGCACGGATCGTCTCTGGTCCTTTCATCGCCGCCGTTCTTGCATAATATAATTTCATTTCCAAGGGACGGCGCAGTTCCTCGAGGACGGTCCTGGTGCCGTCAGACAGCGTGTAGAGCTTGTTTTCCGTCAGGTCGACGCGGAGAAACCGGCCCACGTGGTCGCAGATCGTTATGCCGCAAAATGTGATAACGGCGATACACAGGAGGGCCGCCGCCGTTCGTTTCTTGTCGCTCATCACGCTTCCCTCCGTCCATGCAGAACAACACAGGCTGCCGAGATCCAGCCCGCGATGAAAAACACGTAAAACGTGATGTCTGTGAATTCAATGACGCCCCGCCGGATCGACTCAAAATGAACGACAAAGCTCATGTTTTCCACTGCTTCTATCATTCCCGGCGACGCGAATTTCTGAAGAACCACGAGCACCGACGGATAATCGGCGAAAACAAAGACGGTACAGGCCATCACGGAAAGGATGAAACTTACCACCTGGCTGCTGCTGATCGACGAGCAGAACATGCTCACCGCGAGATAGCATCCCGACAGGAAAAAGGCCCCCAGGTAACCGGCGGCGATAACACCGTTGTCGGGAGACCCCAGATAGTTCACCGTCACTATCATGGGGAAAGTAAGAAGCAACGATGCTCCTATAAAAACCCAGGCGGCCAGAAACTTCCCCAGTACCGCCTCTCCGACCCGGACGGGCAGCGAGAAAAGCATTTCGATGGTTCCGGACTTGCGTTCCTCGGCCCAGAGCCGCATACCGATTGCGGGAACCAGGAATATAAAAAGAACCGGAAGCACGTCGAAGAAAATCCTCAGGTCCGCCTGGCGCGCCTCGAAAAAAGGGCTCCGGAATGTGAGAAAATTGGCGAAAAAGAGAAAAACGAAAAGAAACACATAAGCCAGGGGTGTTGAAAAATACCCCTGCAATTCACGCTTCATGATGACCAGTGACGTACGCATTACTCACTTCCCCTCGTCACGGTTTCGAAAAATTCGTCGATTCGGCCGCCTCCCTGTTTCCTGAATTCTTCCGGCGTTGCGTCGGCGGCAATGCGTCCCCGGTTGATGACAATCGCCCGGTTACAGATCGCTTCGATCTCTTCGAGAATATGGGTGGACACGATGATAGACTTGTCCTGCGCCATGTTCACAATCAGGGAGCGTATGTCACGTTTCTGGTTCGGATCGAGACCGTCCGTCGGCTCGTCGAGAATAAGAACCGCCGGATCGCCTATCAGTGTCTGGGCCAGTCCCACCCGCTTTCGATATCCTTTCGAAAGCGTTTCGATGGACTGGTGGACGACCTCTCCCAGCGAACATATATCGATGACGCGCTCGAGCTCCCGCTCTTTATCACCACCGGCAATGCCCCGTATGTCAACGATAAACCTCAGAAAGGAAAGCGTGGTCATTTCACCGTACAACGGGGTGTTTTCCGGCAGATAACCGATGGAACGCCTGACGTTCAACGAATCATTCCAAATATCGAAGCCGTTAATTTCCGCCGTTCCTTCATCGGGACGCGTGAGGCAGGCGATCATACGCATAGTCGTGGTTTTGCCCGCGCCGTTGGGACCGATAAAGCCCAGCACATCCCCCTTCGCCGCTGAAAAAGAAACACCGTCAACGGCGGTGATGGGACCAAAACGTTTTTTTAGTTTTTTGACGTTGATCACCGATGGTTCCCTGCCGTAATGAATTGCGACATACATAATAGCTTTTTCCGCCACTGTCAAGACATGGAACCCATGAGAAGCGGCAACTTTCTGATTGCCGGCATAAAACGCCTGTGATAGATACGGCACATGCTCAACATAGGCTTGACAGGCGGCATCGGAACCGGCAAATCTACGGTGGCTGGCCTTTTCGTGAGGCAGGGCGCCCGGCTTATCGATTTCGATCATCTCGCCCACGAGGTCCAGGAACCGGGAACGCCGGTATGGAGGGAAATAACGGCCACATTTGGAGAAACCGTCCTCGATGAAGCGGGCCGGATCGACCGTGTAAAACTCGGCGCCGTCGTTTTTAACGATCAGGAACAGTTGCAACGGCTGAACGCCCTTGTTCATCCGGCGGTTTTTTCGGAGTGGAGCCGTCGCCTCGATCTGATACGACGCGAGGATCCTCTGGCTGCCGTCGTCTCCGACGTCCCCCTCCTTGTGGAAGGCGGGTGGATGGGACGGTTTGACGCAACCGTTCTTGTGTGGGCCTCACCTGAAACCCAAATTCGGCGCATCATGGCCCGTAACGGGCTGAGCCGGTCGGAGGCCCTGGCACGTCTGGAAGCACAGATGGACATAAACGAAAAAATTCCGCTGGTCGACTTCGTCATTGACAACGACGGCGCCCTCGACCGTCTGGAACGCAACTTCAATCGCGTCTGGAGCGCTCTGATGAAACTGAAGGAGGGGAAGAATGATCGAGCCTAACGTCAAGACGGATTTCAGTTCCGCTGTTTCGTACCCCGAAATCGAACCGTCAACTTACGTCCACCCGTCGGCTGTCGTTATCGGCAACGTGCGGCTGGGGAAAAATATCCTGGTTTCACCGACTGCCTCCATACGGGGTGACGAAGGTCAACCGATTTACATCGGCGACGATTCGAACGTCCAGGACGGTGTTATCATCCACGCCCTGGAAACGGAAAATGAAGGACGCCTGATTATGGAAAACTCCTTCGAGGTTGCCGGCGCGCGATACGCCGTGTACATCGGCTGCTCCGTGTCTCTGGCACACCAGGTACAGGTGCACGGACCGGCGGTAATTGGCGACGACACCTTTGTGGGCATGAAAAGCCTGGTTTTCAAGTCCCGCGTCGGCCGGGGATGCGTGCTGGAACCATGCGTCATGCTCATGGGCGTGGAGGTTTCCGATGGACGGTATGTGCCCGCCGGTTCATTCGTAAAAACTCAGGATGACGCCGACCGGCTTCCCCTGATCACCGACGAATATTCGATGAAAGACATGAACCGGAACGTGGTCCGCGTTAACCGGGAACTCGCGCGGGCATACCTGTTGAGAGAACAGAATGAATAAGACCGCATCGTCCATTGAAAAACAGCGGCGGCCGAACCCCGAAAGGTTCGGCCGCTTTTTATTGGTCTGTCCTGAATAACCCGTCAGGACCGCTCGGCGGCTTTCGTGAGAGTTTCTCTGAAAACATGATAAAACGCCTTATTTTCGGCGACACCTCGCTTGATGATTGAACCAAGATCTTTGAAGTTCTCCGTGTTGATTGTAATGTTGACGCTTCTGTTGAAGGCGGTCATGTTGTCCATGGTGCGGAACCCCGTTCCTGCAAGTGCCACGAACATTTTTCTTCGCACCTGCATGTTGAGTTCCTCGAGATAGGCCAGAACCTGGCTCCGCTCGCCCTCGGAACAATCGAACCGTTCATTGACCAGCACCAGGTCGTAAATATGATAACGCATCTTTTTCAGGGCTTCCTGTGCGGATTGCGCCTCGCTGACCAGGTAACCGATACTCTTCAACTGCTCGCCCGCCTGGGCTCTCAACGAGTCGTCGGACTCACAGAGCAGGGCGGTCTCCTGTCCCTCCTCTATGAAATCGAACGGTTTGTCGGAGGCGTCGTAGGACTGTGACGTCACTTCGTCGATGACGGTCTTTTCTTCGCTCATGATATGCTCCTTCCCTCTTGTCTTACCACTTTCTCCGGTCCCTGCCGTAATCCGTGTCCACCTCAAGCCCGTCTATACCCGTGGTTGCCTCTCCCCGTTTGGCCTTGATCCCGTCGATACCGCGGCTGACAACACCCCGAGTCGTCGCGTAGGCAAGGGCCGTCTCCTCGGAAATCTGCTCTTCCTCGTACAGCTTGATAATGTAGTCATCGAAGGTAATCATGCCGAAGGCCTGGCTTGCCTCGATAATTTCGCGGTAGGTCTTGCCTTCCGACTCACCGTGCAGAATCGTGTCTTTCACGCGCAAGTTGCTCCCCATAATTTCGAAGGCGGCCACTCTGCCTCCCCCTTCTTTCGGAAGCAGTCGCTGGCATACGATCCAGCGGACCGTGTCCGCCAGCCTGATGCGGATCTGCCGCTCCTCCTCCGTGGAAAACATGCCGAGAATACGGTTGATCGTCTGCCCCGCGTCCACGGTATGAAGCGTGCTCAGCACCAGGTGTCCCGTTTCGGCTGCACTGAGACCGATTTCCACGGTTTCCCTGTCCCGCATTTCTCCGACGAGGATCACCTTGGGGGCCTGCCTGAGCGCCGCCCGAAGACCGTTTGCGAACGTATCGAAATCAGTTCCCAGTTCTCGCTGATTGAACGTCGCCTTCTTGTGCCGATGCTGAAATTCGACGGGATCTTCGAGCGTGATGATATGGACCGATTTCTCTTCATTGATGTCATTGAGCAGTGCCGCCAGCGACGTCGATTTACCGCTTCCCGTTGCGCCCGTTACCAGGATAATGCCGTTCTTTTCCTGCGACATCTTTTCAAACGCCTCGGGCAAGCTCAGCTGCTGCCTGGTGGGAATTTCCGTTTCCAGCTTGCGAAGAACGATTGAATAGCTGCCGCGCTGCGAAAAAATGTTCACCCTGAAGCGGGCCTTGCCGGGCAGCTCGTAGGATGAATCACACGATCCCTGCTTCACCAGGAACTCCGTCAGTCTCCGGTCCTGGTTGATCAGGTTAAGCGCCATAATTTCCGTCTGAAAAGGTGTCAACCGTTCAAAGGGCGGATCCATGTCGACCGCCGTGAGCTGGCCCGAACTTTCCACCTGGAAGGGTTTACCCACGGTCATATTCAGATCGGAAACGTTCTTCTGCGCGTCAAGCATTCGTCCCAGAATAAAGTCCATTTCCTGTTTTCTCATGACTTACTCTCCCCTTCGCCAACTTCCCGGCCGATTACCGGCAGGTGCGATTGCGTCTATGAAGCCCCGGCTATGAACAACAGCCGTGTTCCACCCGGTCTTCGCTTAAACCTCCGTGAAATCGGTCGGCGGATTCTTCAGATAGGGCCTGAACTTTGCCTTGTCGTTCGATTTCGAGTAGGCGTCGTCCGGGCCGATCCAGCCTTTCTGCAAAAGCTCCATAATCGAGTCGTCGAGCAGCTGCATGCCGTATTTTCGGCCCGTCTGGATCATGGACGGAATCTGGTAGGTTTTCGCCTCCCTGATGAGGTTTCGAACAGCCGGAGTGGCGATCAGAATTTCCAGGGCCGCGCAACGACCCGGCTTGTCAACACGCTTGAACAGTACCTGGGCTATGACGGCTCTGATGCCGTCGGCCAGTGTCGAACGTATCTGTTCCTGCTGGCTTGCGGGGAATACTTCGACGACGCGGTCAAGAGTCTTGGCCGCGCTGGTGGTGTGCAGCGTCCCGAAAACGAGATGCCCCGTAGAGGCGGCTTCCACGGCAAGCGATATGGTCTCGAGGTCTCTCATTTCCCCGACAAGAATAACGTCCGGGTCCTCGCGCAACGCACCCCTGAGAGCGGCTGAAAAAGACTTCGTATGGACGCCCACTTCCCGGTGGTTAACAATGCAGCTCTTGCTCTGGTGAACAAACTCGATCGGATCCTCAACGGTGATGATATGATCTTTTCTCGTCTTGTTGATTTCGTCTACTATGGCGGCGAGTGTCGTTGATTTCCCGCTTCCTGTCGGTCCCGTTACCAGTACAAGCCCGCGTGGCAGTGAGGCGAGTTTCTTGATGACCGGAGGCAGGCCAAGTTGATCCGCACTCAGAATCGTACTCGGAATTTCCCTGAAAACGGCGGCAACTCCATATTTCTGTTGAAAGAAATTCGCTCGGTACCGGGCAAGTTCCGGTATCTCGTAGGCGAAGTCTACGTCTCCCGTTTCTTCGAACTGCTTGATCTTGTGTTCCGGCGTTATCTCGTAAAGCATGGCCTTGAGAGCATCATTCTCAAGTTCATTGTACTTGACCCGCTCCATGTCGCCCCGAATGCGGATGACCGGCTGCTGCCCCGAAACCAGGTGAAGGTCCGAAGCACCCTGTTCGTGCATGAGTTTAAAGAAAGCATCAATCTGCGCCATGACAATTCTCCTCTGTGTTGTCGTCGTCGAAGGTTTTTTGACTTGGAGTACGTGTTTGTTTATACTTCCAGGACGCTGAGCCGGTCGTTCCGCACAGGCTCTCACAATACAAAAACGGTATGTAACTATAAAAAGGGGCCCGTCCCTTTGTCAAGCGATAACAGAAGGACGTGAAAAAATACCGGGTTTCCGGCGAAAGAATATAATTATGGCTGAAATGTTTTTTAACGATAACGACCGGGTTGATAGTGCTTCAATGGGCGTAACGAAAGCCGACCTGGAGGACCAGATGGACCGTCTCTCGCGAGGACCCCGTCCTCTCGCCCTGAACAGGCCCTGCACAAGGGGAGACGGCATCGAAGACATCGATGAAGTAACTGCGGCCGGTTTCGCCGCGCTCTGCGATGAAGCTGCCGCGCAAGGGCTGGTCACGAAATTCGTACCCGCCTCCGGGGCCGCGACGAGGATGTTCGCAAACTGGTTCCGACTGAAAGACGTAAATGACGCCGTCGAGCGGAGAAAATTTCTGGACGACCTTCCCCGTTATCCCTTTTATTCCGCACTGATCAAGGCAATGAAAAAGAACGGACTTTCTGCGACGGATCTTGAATTCGGCATGACCATCGAGTACCTGCTGACGAAACGCGGTCTCAATCTTGGTGCGTCGCCGAAGGCCCTTATTGACTTTCACCGTTACAGCGACGAAGATATTCGCACCGCCCTCGAAGAACAGCTCGCGGAGGCGGCCATGCACATCGCCGACGAAGCGGGAATCTGCCGCATGCATTTTACTTTTTCGCCGGAGCACCGAAGAGATGCTGCACGTCACATCGGTCTGGTTCGCGGCGTCCATGAAGAAATCCGCGGCGTGGAATTCGACGTCTCGGTGACCCCGCAGCACCCTTCCACGAATACCCTTGCGGCGACACTGAACGGAGAACCTTTCAGGGACAATGAAGGCCGCCTGCTCTTTCGCCCTGGCGGGCATGGAGCCTTGTTGAAAAACCTCAACGAACTTGAGAGCGACATTGTGTTTATCAAGAATATAGACAACGTTGTTCCGGACCGCCTCAAGCCTGACGTCGTCTATTACAAGAAAGTACTGGGAGGCTGTCTCCTGCACCTGCAGAGAAAAGCATTCGACTATTTGCGGCGTCTTGAGGCGCTCGCAATTCCCGACGACGAGACTATCGACGAAGTCGAGAGCTTCTGCCGGGAATCGTTCTGCCTTCATCCTCCCGCTTCCTACCGGCATCTCGGCGCCGCCGAAAAGGCTGAGTTCCTTTTTCGAAGCCTGAACCGTCCCATCAGGGTCTGCGGCATGGTGAAGAACGAGGGCGAACCGGGCGGCGGCCCCTTCTGGGTGAACGAGGGCGACGGGTCGGCAACACTCCAGATCGTGGAAAAAAACCAGGTGGACATTACTGTCAAAGAACAGGCGTCGGCCTGGAACTCTTCGACACACTTCAATCCCGTGGATATCGCCTGCGGGTTGAAAGATTACCGGGGAAAAAGCTTCGACCTGTACAGGTTTCGGGATAGCGAAGCGTTTATGGTAACAGAAAAGTCATACCGGGGACAGCTGCTGAAAGCACTCGAACTTCCGGGACTCTGGAACGGGTCGATGGCGCGATGGAACACCGTCTTTGTCGAGGTTCCTCTTGTCACGTTCGCTCCCGTCAAGACAGTAAAGGATCTGTTGAGGCCCGAGCACAGACCCTGACAGATGCATTATGCTTCCTGCATGTTCATGATTTATTCAAATGAATGGCGCTGGCGTTTGCATTTTTCGGGCGGCGTTCTATGATCATGGAACGCACTTCCTCCGCATCCATCGGCATTGTCTCCACAACCCGCTCGGCGTGGTTTCCCCTTGCCAGGACATGGACGTGAGCATCCCGGGAAGCATCGCTGTAAAAGGCGCATACCGCGGCGGCGCGCTCAACTTCGTCCATGCCGGCGCCCCCGGGAATAATAACCACGGGACCCGGTACATTTCTGACGCTGAGAATAATGTCGTTCTCATGCGTGATTCCCAGGATCGCCTCGTTTTCCTCCCTGTTTCGACCGACCGCTATTTTCACGTCGCGGCTGATCCTGAGATGCCGCCCCAGTTTGAGCAGTTCTATGTCGCGTATCGACGGATCTGGACAGGTGCGAAGCAGGTCACGCAATCGCTCCGAAAAAGCAGGGTCCGTGAGCAGGCAGCCTCCTCCCGGCGCGGGATAGAACGATATGCCGTACTCGTCGGCAAGCGCCATCTGCCGTTTCCTTCCCCGTCCCTGGATGTCAAGCAGCCGCTGACGGTCGACCTTCCCTTCACTCTCGGGGACTGTTGCGGGAAGAAGAAGCGCGCTCAGGGGTCTCAGGACAAGACCGTCGTAACCCGACAGTTTCGCCACCTGGCGAAGCGACCGCCCCGTCTGCGACATGGGACGCTGCCCCACCACCTCGCCGGTGAAAATGAAATCAGCCCCCGCATCGTCCATTATCATTCCCGCCGTTTCAAGCATCAGGGCATGGCAATCGATGCAGGGATTCATGTTCTTGCCGTAGCCGTGGGGAGGCGCTTTCAGCATGGACAGGTGCGACTGCGTTATATCGATCACCCGCAGCGGCAGATCAATACTGCCGGCGATTTTCCGGGCCCGCCCGGAACTGAAAAACGGCGTCTCGAAGGTCACGCCGACAACGTCAACGTCTTGTTCCTGAAGCACTTTTACGGCAAGAATACTGTCCAGGCCTCCTGAAAAAAGCCCGATTGCTTTCA
>DSBH01000302.1 GCA_011056825.1 Deltaproteobacteria bacterium
ACTATATAGTATGCTAATTATAATAAAATATAAAAATGAATGCGAAAAACAGGATCGCTTCCATGAACATGGTCAACCAAACCTTCAGAATCATTGTCATCTCCGCCATAGCCGCACTGCTCGCCTCCTGCACCACCACGCCCGTTACGGGGCGAACCCAGCTTCGACTGGTGGGATCGTCAGCCATGCTCTCCATGAGCCAGCAGCAGTATGACCAGGTTCTTCATGAAAATGAATTGAGCACCGACGTCGAAGCGACGGCGATGGTCAAACGGGTTGGAACGAACATTCAGAGATCGGTGGAACGATATTTCGTTGAGCGGGGCATGAAACGTGAGCTTGACGACTATGAATGGGAATTCAACCTCATCAAAAGCGATGAAGTGAACGCCTGGTGCATGCCGGGCGGAAAAATAGCGGTCTATACGGGGATTCTTCCCGTAACGAAGGATGAAAACGGCCTCGCCGTGGTCATCGCTCATGAAGTCGGCCATGCCGTCGCGGGCCACGGCGCCGAACGAATGAGCCACATGCTGGCAGCACAACTGGGCGGCATTGCTCTTTCGGTGGCCATGGCCGATCGTCCCGACAGCACGCAACAACTCTGGATGACTGTTTTCGGACTCGGGGCGCAGGTTGGATTTATTCTTCCATACAGCCGCGTACAGGAATACGAAGCCGATCACCTGGGACTCGTCTTTATGGCAATGGCGGGCTACGATCCCGAAGGTGCCATCGAATTCTGGCAGCGTCTGGCGGCGGAAAAGAAAGGTTCATCGCCCCCGGCCTTTCTGAGCACCCACCCCACCGACGCTTCGCGCATTCAACGAATCCGGTCCCTAATGCCGGAAACGCGCCGTTACTACGACGAATACCGCCGGACTTCTCGGGCCCGCTGAATCGTGCCGAACTACTCTCAGGGCAGATAATCCTCGCGTACCGGCGAAAACACCTCCACGACTAGAGAATCTTCGAGGACCTCCACTCCGTGTTCGCAGTTCCCGGTGAAACACCATCCGTCGCCCGGTCCGGCCTCGTAGGTTTCACCTTCCGAATTGAAACGAAGTCTGCCCGAAACCAGGTACCCGATCTGCTCATGAGGATGGCTGTGCGAGGGGATCACCGCGCCTTTTTTTAACCGGAATTCCCCGAGCAGCATGGCCTCACCATGGGTCAACGTTTTCAGCTCGACCCCCGGCAGCATTTCACGGTAATTTCGTTCGTCACATCGTGTAAACATAGCGGTTCTCCTTTCTTCGTACAGCATGGTTAAAACGACCGGATCCGCGGCGATCCCTTCAACTTTTTCGTACTTCCAAAAACGAAACACCAACAACGAATCACCTTGGATTTTTATTCCCCATACACTACAATGCGACAATGTATCAACATGAAGGGACCTCTATACGTGCTTTCACAGAGAAACGACAAAACGGGCAAGGGTGCGGAAATACTGTTCCCGCGCCAGCTTGAAGCCGACGGTACCGCCGACGCTCTTCGACACACGCTTTTCGAGCGAACGACCAAACTCCGCCCGGATGTTGAATCCGATATTCCCCTTATTTACCCGGACGGGATACTTGAAGATGCGCTGCAAAAAGCCGCCCTCGCCCGCCGCATCGTCTATGGGTACGACGACATAGAGAAAGAACTCTTCAATGAAGAGCGGGGCATAGATGCCGCCTCACGTCGAAGCGCGTCACCCAGGCGCAAGCGCATATCGCGTCTTATTCTGTGTTCCCGTGACGGATCCGGGCGCTTTTACCGACGCATCGAGCGACTCCTGCAACTTTACTCCGCGCGGGTGCTCGTCTGTCTTGTCGATTGCGACGCCGACGCTTTCGGCCGTATATTGACCGGCAGGGAACGGCGCATAAAGGTTGTACTTGTTGAACACAAAGACGCTGTCTCGGCCATTTTTCGAGTCCTGGCACTGAGGACTCGAACAGATTTTCCCTGAACCATTTTGTAAAAAACCCGATATCGCTTGCCGACTCATGCCGACAATTGAAATATCCCCGATTTTTTCGGCGTTTCTCTGCACAAGACCATGGAATCGAATTTAAAAGCGTGTTATCAAGTACCTGTAGCCGCAACCGTTGTGTATCATTTCACCCGGCTGCCGAGTTTCCGTTGTCCGCCGCGTACCCGCACGTCGAGCGGATCCCGGAAGGGGTTCAGCCGAAAGAGGACGATCTGTGGATAAAATCATGTCAACCCTTGGACGAATCGTCAACTTTATACGTCACGACATCTGGCGAATCCGCCTGACGGACCTGCCGAAAAAGAAATCCTTTTTTCTCCGTGAACTTCGTATTTTCGTTCTCTCGATACGTGGATTTGACGAGGACAAGTGCCTGCTCAGGGCTTCGGCGCTCACGTTTTATTCACTTGTTTCCATCGTTCCCGTGGCTGCCATGCTCTTCGGCATCGCCAAGGGATTCGGCTTCGAGAAACGCCTCGAAAAACAGCTGATGGAACAGTTTCATGGACATGAAGAAATTATCACCCAGGTCATTACATTTGCCGAATCCATGCTCGCCAACACGAAAGGGGGCCTTATCGCAGGTATCGGCGTGATCCTCCTTTTCTACGCCGCCATCAAGGTGCTTAATCATATCGAGACTTCCTTCAATGACATATGGGGGATACAGGAACCGAGAAAACTGGGAAGAAAATTCAGTGATTATCTTTCCGTTATGGTCCTGGGACCGATACTGATCATTCTCTCGAGCAGCGTCACCGTCTTCATCACCACGCAGGTAACGTCGATCATGGAGAAAATCGCACTCCTTGGCATGTTCAGCGGCGTCATCTCAATCCTGCTTTCTCTGCTTCCCTACTGTATTATCTGGGTTCTTTTTTCTTTTCTGTATATATTTATGCCCAATACCAAGGTGAACTTCGCATCAGGTTTACTGGCAGGCATCATAGCCGGAACAATCTACCAGATTGTCCAGTTGGGCTACATCATGTTCCAGGTGGAAACTGCGAGATACAACGCCATTTACGGAAGCTTCGCCGCCCTACCCCTCTTCCTGATCTGGCTCCAGTTGAGCTGGCTTATTGTCCTTTTCGGCGCCGAATATTCTTTCGCCCGACAAAACGTAGACACTTACGAATTCGAACCGGACTCACTCAAGACAAGCCCTTCCTTCAAAAGGCTCCTCACACTGCAGACCGCCCATCTTATCGTAAAATTTTTCGCCGACGGCAAGCAACCCCTCACGGCAACTGAAATATCGCACAGGCTTGAAATCCCGATCCGCCTGGTACATCTGATAGTGTTCGACCTAACGGCGGCTGGAATCATTGTTCCCACCGAAACTATCGAGTACAGGGAACCAGCGTACCTGCCCGCACGCGACATAAACGCGCTTACCATACACTTTGTCATCGACGAACTGGAGCACTGCGGAACGGATACGATCCCCGCAGCTCGAACGAAAGAAACGGAAACCATTTCTGAAATACTTGACACCTTCAGAGAAGAGATATCGCGCTCCCCGGCGAATCGATTGCTTCGGGATATCTAGAACATGGAACAAGCGGCACGGGTTACTCGCATAACTGTTGCGCATATGCTACTATCCTTATGGGCAATGGTAGCCTGCATGCAACCCTTATAATGCGAGGAAAGACTTGTCCATCGCCAAGTTCCCGAAACAGCTTATTATTATAATCCGCTCCACATATCCTGTTCTGGTACGCTTCTTGATGGAGCTACAATAATAAATATGTGAAATCCGAAGGCGCGGTCAAGGCCGTTGCCCTGTCCGCATCGAAGGGTTTCAGATAATCATCGCGTAAGAAAGGATGTTACAACAATGAAAATAGCAATAACGACAACGGGCCCGTCACTTGATGACAACGTGGAACCCCGCTTCGGCCGGGCCCCTTATTATGTCTTCGTGGATACCGATACTATGGAATTTGAAGCCGTTCAAAATCCCAATGTCTCGGCCGGAGGAGGCGCGGGTATCCAGTCGGCACAGTTCATGTCTGAAAAAGATGTACGGTACGTGCTGACAGGAAACTGCGGCCCGAACGCCTTCCAGGTTTTCCAGGCGGCGGGCATCCAGGTTATCGCAGGCGTATCAGGAACCGCCCGCCACGCCGCCGAGCAATTCAAGACAGAATCTTTCTCGACAATTGATCAACCGAACGTGGCAAGCCACTTCGGCTCGGGAAGCGGCGGCACTGGCACAGGTGCCGGTATGGGTATGGGCGGTGGCATGGGCATGGGCGGTGGCATGGGTCGCGGCATGGGTCGCGGCATGGGTATGGGCATGGGTATGGGCATGGGTGCCGGATTGGCGCCTTCGTCTGGACAGGCACCACAATCCGGAGCTAGCGGAAGAGACGATATTGAAAGTCTTAAAGAAGAAGCACGTCTCCTTGAACAAAGACTTCAGGATATCAGGCGCCATCTCGACGATGCACCGCAGAAAAGAAGCGGTCACCCGATCGCGCTCGTAAGCGCGGAGGAGTGCACGGGATGCGGCGTCTGTGTGGACTCCTGTCCAGTAAACGCCATCAGACTGGACGACATTGCCGTTATCGACGAGCAGGCCTGCACGGGATGCGGCATTTGCGTCAACCATTGCCCGCTTGGTGCAATCAGCATGACGTGACGACATTGCGCGGAACATGTACAGCTCGTCCGCGGACCACCATAAGAAACAGACAGTTCTGAAAGGAGTCACCTCCAGTGAAAATAGCAATTGCCAGCGGAAAAGGCGGCACCGGAAAAACGACGATAGCGACAAACCTCGCCCTGACGCTTGCCAACGCGGGAACAAACGTCCAGTTGCTGGACTGCGACGTGGAAGAACCGAACTGCCATATCTTTTTGAAACCGGAAATAGAATCCGCCACACCTGTTACGGTACCGATTCCGAAAGTGATCGAAGAGAAATGCACGGGGTGCGGTATCTGCGCCGAGGTATGTGAATTCAGTGCAATCGCCGTGGTCAAGAAAAAGGTCCTGATCTTTTCCGAACTCTGCCACGGATGCGGCGCCTGTTCGCTCTTCTGCCCTGAAGACGCCTTTATAGAAGTACCGCGTGAAGTCGGCGCCATCGAAAAAGGATACGCCGACGGAATCACCTTTACACAGGGCCTCCTGAACATCGGCGAACTCATGTCGCCCGCAGTTATCAGTGAAGTGAAGAAATCAGCCGGCGACCCGGACGTGCTCATCATTGACTCACCTCCGGGAACATCCTGTCCTGTCATCGAAGCCGTGAAAGACGCCGAGTTCATCCTCCTGGTAACGGAACCAACGCCGTTCGGACTCAACGACCTGAAGCTCGCCGTCGGCATGGCAAAGGCATTGAATCTTCCCTTTGCCGTCGCCATAAACAGGTCAGACATAGGCGACGATGCGGTTGCTGAATACTGTCGCCGGGAAAATATCGAGATATTCCTGGAAATACCGAATGATCGAAGAATAGCTGAAGCCTATTCTCGGGGTGAAATGGTCGTTCGGGAATTGCCCGAGTACCTGGAAACCTTTAAAACGTGTTGGGACAGGATACGGGCCTTCAGTGAAAAAGAAACGTCGAGCAAGCCGGATTCAGACGGTACGGCAAAGGAAGCGTGAAACATGAAAGAAATAGTCGTCATAAGTGGAAAGGGAGGAACCGGGAAAACAAGCATCGTCGCCTCTTTTGCTGCCCTCGCGGGAAAAGCGATCCTGGCGGACTGTGATGTGGACGCGGCCGATCTCCATCTCGTTCTCAATCCCGTTATTGAACGACGGGAAGATTTCAGCGGCGGGAAGAAAGCGTCAATCATTGAAGAGAATTGCATTGGCTGTGACCGCTGTATTGAAGAATGCCGCTTCGATGCCATTTCCTATCCTGATTCGGGGAAAGCCGATACGCCCCGCGTAAACCACATTTTCTGTGAAGGTTGCGGCGTCTGTTTCCGGGTTTGCCCGGCCGACGCCATATCCTTCGAACCTGCCGTCAACGGTGAGTGGTACGTATCTTCTACCATGTACGGGCCGATGGTACACGCGCGGCTCGGCATGGCGGAAGGAAACTCGGGAAAACTCGTCTCACAGATCCGACAGGAAGCGCGGAGTATCGCCGAAAAAGAAAATCTCGACTACATCATCGTTGACGGATCTCCGGGTGTCGGATGCCCGGTTATTTCCTCCATAACAGGGGCGGATCTCGTGCTGGTAATAACCGAGCCGACCCTTTCCGGCCGTCACGATCTCCTGCGTGTCGCCGAGCTGACGTCGTTTTTCCGTATTCCCACCATTGTCTGTGTCAACAAGTGGGATCTGAACGCCGACATCACCGGGCAGATAGAACAAGAAGCCCGTGAGCACAATGTCCGGCCGGCAGGTCGGGTTCGGTACGACACGTCCGTCACGGGCGCCCAGATCGCCGGAACCAGTATCATTGCCTTTGCCGACGGTGATGTATCCCGCGACATCAGGAACCTTTGGAACAGCGTCGTTACGACACTTGACGGGGGCGCGGCGTGAAGATCCATCTCGACTGTTACCCCTGTTTTCTGAGACAAACCCTGGATGCCGGGAGGATCGCCGGTGCCGACGAAAAAACGCAGAAGCGAATCCTTTCTTCCATTATGCAGATACTGGCCGATATTCCCGACGGCACAACACCGCCGAAAATGGGCCGAATGATCCATGAAACGGTGAAAGACATCACCGGCAATCCGGATCCCTACAAAGAGATCAAGCGGCAACACAATGAAGCAATCATGGAAATGGAACAGGAGCTGGCGAATCGAATCGGCGAGTCACCGTCGCCGCTGGAGGGAGCGTTGAAACTGGCGGGGACAGGCAACCTTATAGACATGGGGCCCGAACGGCGATGGTCCGATATCCACAGAATTTTCGACGGCATCACAACTGCCGGGGAACAGACTCTTTTTCTTCTCGACCACTTCGAAGAAACCCTTCACCAGTCACAGACACTGCTTTATCTGGGTGACAACGCGGGTGAAATCGTACTTGACAAACTTCTGATCGGACTGCTGCTTGCGCGCGAACCCAACCTCGACATAATCTTTGCCGTTCGTGGTGGACCGATCATCAACGACGCCACCAGGGAAGACGCTGAGCTGATCGGCCTCGCGGACATGGTTCGCATCATAGACACGGGTGCCGCCTTCCCCGGAGTGGAACTGGACGCCTGTTCACATGAATTCCTGAAGTACTATTCCGGGGCCGACCTGATACTTGCCAAGGGGCAAGGAAATTACGAATCGCTTTCAAATGCGAAAGAAAATATATTTTTTCTCCTCACGGCCAAATGCCCGGTCATCGCCAACGACATAGGCTGCGACGTGGGCGATCTCGTGTTATGGAACGGGGCCCCGTCAATAAACGAAGACTTACAAAATTGTCTTTAGACAACAATACACAACAAGAGAGGAAAAAAGCATGAGCGACGAAAAGCAAAAGTCCGCAGATCGGCTCAAAGCGTACACGGAAAGTAAAGAACTCACCGATCGCATGAGCAAGATAAAGCACAAGATCATGGTCCTTTCAGGCAAGGGAGGAGTCGGTAAAAGTACCGTTGCGACAAATATCGCCGTCGCCCTTGCACTGGAAGGGAAACAGGTCGGACTCCTGGACAGTGATTTTCACGGGCCCAGCGTGCCCACGCTGCTCAACCTCGAAGATCAGCATCCGGGAAGCGACGGCGACGCGATTCTGCCCGTGACGTTCAGTGAAACGCTCAAGGTCATGTCCATCGGCTTCCTTCTTCCGAACCGTGACGACGCGGTAATCTGGCGGGGCCCGATGAAAATGAACGTCCTCAAGCAGCTTCTCACCGAGGTGAACTGGGGTGAACTGGACTACCTGATTATAGATTTTCCGCCCGGGACGGGAGATGAACCGCTGTCCGTCGCTCAGCTGCTTCCCAGCTGCGACGGCGCCGTGATCGTGACAACGCCGCAGAACTTGTCGCTCAACGACGTCCGAAAGTGCATCAATTTCTGCAAACAGGTCAACGTGCCCGTGCTGGGCGTCCTGGAAAACATGAGCGGGCTCAAGTGCCCCAACTGCGGCGCTGTCATCAACATATTCAAGACCGGGGGCGGAGAAAAAATGGCCCGTGAAATGGACGTAGCCTTTCTCGGAAGCATCCCGATTGAACCCCAGATAGTTGAGGCCTCCGACAGCGGCACGCCGTTCGTTTACCATTACAATAAGACGGAAGCCGCGAAGGCGTTCTCACAGGCAATTGTCCCTATACTCGATCTGGATAGAAAAACGGCGCCAAACGGCTGACAGTGGTCACACGGTCAAGACATTTCCAGCCGCCGCTCCAGACGCTCCCTGAGGAAATCGGCGGCTGGTGACGCCTCCTCAAAAATCTCCTTTACGCGGTGGAAGTGAAGCATCCGCACTCCTTCCACATTCGGCTTGACGTAAATGTCCGGCTTCAGGCAGCGCATTTTCTCACGGGTGATGGATTCCCGCATGATCTGGAAACTGTTGAAAAGCGAATCAGCCGGGTCCGGTTCATCCTTGCCGTCAGGTACGCTGATTCCCGACACGTCTACGGCCACCACGATATCACCTTCGTCCACCATGAGGTCATAGGGCAGGGGATTTACCATGCCGCCGTCAACCAGCAGCCGCCCCCCAATCTGCACGGGCGGAAACAATCCCGGAACAGCCATGCTGGCGTTGATCGCCGGGATCAGTTCACCCGATTCGAAAACAACGGCTCCCCTGCTCCAGTAATCCGCCGCAACGATCTTCAGTGGAAACGTCAACTCTTCAAAAGTAAAACACTTGATCTTACGCTTGAGAAAATCAAGAAATCCCTCGCTGTCCAGGAGTCCCCCTTCGTCGATTGCCAGTTTCACCAGGTCCGTGATTTTGAGACCCGCGTCTCCAACCACCAGCTTCTTGAACACGTCAAACCCGGAACCTGCAAATTCATCCGCGATGTCGCGTATTTCCCTGCCGGACAAGCCGGAAGCGTATAACGCTCCCACGACGGCGCCGATACTCGATCCCGCCACGACCGACGGCTTTACGCCCAGTTCATCGAGTACTTCCAGCATGAGAACATGGGCGATTCCCGTGGCTCCGCCCGATCCCAGCGCCAGGCCGATGCTGGGAGACTCCTTCACAGCGGCGGAGGCTTTCTTCACTACTGCAAGTCGACCAAGACCGAGGCCGCCGGCAGTCAGGGCAAGAGACGATATAAAGGATCGTCTTGACAGCAGGTAATTTTTTTCATCCATGTATATGCCCTCCCCCGGAATAATTTTTTCTTTATTCCCCCTGTATTGCCGGGTCACAACCAGCCCTTACTCTCCTCCCACTCCAGCACGCGCTCCAGGATCTGCCGGTAGTTTCGTATTCGCGCTACGTAAAACACGGGTTCACCGCCCCGGGCATAGCCGAAGCGCAGGTAACGATAATAATCCGGCTGGGACAGCTTCGGCAGGACTTCGCGCAGACCCGCCCAGGTATTTTTATCGTAGCCGTAATGCTCGGCCAGGGCGCGAGCGTCGTAAATATGCCCCATGCCGATATTATAGGCGGCAAGCGCAATCCAGGTCCGGTCAGGCTCCTGAACCGCTTCAGGCAAACGGTCCCTCAAGTCCGCAAGGTACCGGGCGCCCCCCTCGATGCTTTCCTGCACGTCAAGCCGGTTTTCAATTCCGAGATCGGCAGCCGTGTTCATCGTCAGCATCATGATACCCCGCACACCCGTGGGACTCCGTGCGTCCGGTTTCCAGTGCGACTCCTGGTACGCCATTGCGGCAAGCAGCGTCCAGTCGAAACCATACGATTCGGCCGCCTCTTCAAAGAAAGGACGGTAAAGGGAAAGCCTCTCGTCCACGCTTTGTATGAAGCGGGTTATATCGACATAGTCGAATATATCCACGTGGGCGTAATAGCGCGTATGAATGGCTGAATACGTGTTCGAATCCACAAACTCTTCGAACCATGTTTCCACTGAACGAACCAGGTCGTCGGCGCCCTTGGGCAGCAGCCAGACAAGCTCCTGGGGCTCGGCGATCGGAAAGGCGACGACCAGCTCCGGGAAAAACCTCCTGTTCGTCTGAATAATGTTCGAGTCCGCTATGGTACAATCAACCTCGCCCTCCCAGACCTTCTGCAGGAGCATCTCCGTAGAAAGCCCCGGCATCGCCTGCCAGGAAAGGTCCGGAAGAAGCGTTTCGCGTATTTCGCGCTACCGTTCCTCGTAACTGCTTTCGGAAATAATCATCAGGGAAACAGAATCGAGGTCTTCGATGGAATCGGGACAATTACCCCCGCGGCGGCACACCACCTGCTGCTCAACTTCAAGGTAGGGAGGACCGCAATCGAACCGTTCCTCCCGCGGCTCGGTTCTCGTCAGGTTCGCGGCCGCGAGGTGCGCCTCGCCCCGTTCGAGAGCGTCCATGATTTCGCCGACGCTGTGTTTGACGATGAACCGCGCCGATACTCCCAGCCACTCGGCGAAATGAGTGACCAGGTCGTAGTCAAAGCCCGCCGGGTGCTCGTTGCGGTCGAAATAGTATGTGGTAGGAGCGTTTCTAGTCAGCACCACCAGCTCGCCCCGCTCTTTGATATCCTCGAGAGCCGGTGAGAGCGGCTCTTTTTCATGGTCGCGGAAGAAAAAAACCACGAGCACTGTTACGAAAAGAACAACAAGAAGAACCGGCACCACCGTTTTGAGATATCTCACTGGGCGTTCCCTCCCACCGGATACTCAACGAGCCAGTTCATTACTTCTCCTCCGCTTTCGGCAATTCTCACAGGCTCGTCCTTCCCTGTCGGTCATTGCGCCCGCAGAATTAAAAGGATCTTCAAAAGGGTCTGTCTCCCACACTACGTCATGAAACCGAAATACCCGAAAAAGCGGCTTCCTTGCCCGGGGTATGCGAGCAACAAAAACGAAATTCTCTCCCTGTCACCGCTGTTCGTTTTGTCCCGTCCCTGTCGCCGGCTCTTCCCATATTCCAATACCGTCGGGTACGTGCAGCGTACTGGTGGGAAAGGCTACTTCGGCGCCGTGGGCCAGTATGATGTCCATTATCCTGAACAATACATCTTCTTTAACCCGGTGATACTCTGCCCAGGCCGTGGTCCTGGTAAAACAGTACACGAAAAAATCAAGCGACGAGGCGGCAAATTCATTGAAGTAAACCATCATTAGCTGACCCTGATCGATATCTTCATGATCCTTCAGCATGGACCGCACGTCTTCGAGAATGCCATTCAGCTTTTGAGCGTCGTCGTACCGGACACCTATGGTTTCAAATATCCGGCGGTTCGTCATTCGCGATGGATTCTGCAGGGTAATTGTCGTAAAAGCGGCATTCGGTACGTAAAGGGGCCGCTTGTCGAACGTTCTGATCCGGGTAAGCCGCCAGCCTATCTCTTCGACCGTTCCCTCGATATCTCTGTCCGGCGACCTCACCCACTCACCCACCGCGAAAGGACGGTCCAGGTAAATCATCAGCCCGCCGAAAAAATTCGCCAGCAGATCCCGCGCGGCGAACCCCATGGCTATGCCGCCCACGCCCCCGAAAGCGAGCACGCCCGATATACTGAAACCAAGTGTCTGCAGCATGACCAGGGCTGCTGTAATGACAACGGAAATTATCAGGAGCTTGCTGACGGCGTCCGCAGTTGTCGGATCATACGTCTCGCCTCGCCGTATCCGCTTGTTCCTGATATTGTCCTGCGCCACCTTGATGAAACGGATCGTAAACCAGGCGATGACCGCGATAATGCCGACATCGCGCAGGGGCTCAACCGCCTGAAAAAGGGGGTACTCGGTTTCATATCCTACTATCTGGACAGCAAAAGCTATTCCCACCAGCCAGATAAAAACCGTGACCGGCCCCCGCATTGCGTCCACCAGGGCGTCGTCCCAGACGTATCGTGTTTTCAGCAGCTTGTCGTGCAACCTTCTCAATAGTACCTTCTGAATAAAAGCCAGAAGAAGACAGACAAAAATCACGACAAACACCTGTGTTATCCAGAAATGTTCACCGGCAAGCGTGCGAAGGCTCTTTACAATATCAGTAAACTCCATACATGCTCCATGTATTTTTTATTTTACCCTTCGTCCCGTTCCGCCGTCATCGCCGTGAGTTCAAGGGCGTTTCGCACGGCATACCCCGCTTCATCGTTGTCGAAATAGCAGTACACATCAAGTCCCCGACCGGACCAGGCTGCAAAGGCTTTTGCCCATTGCGAAAGGACCGTGTTGCTGTATTTTCCGCGATACGCATCGTCAGGCCCGTGAAGCCTGACATAAACAAAATCAGCCGTTATCTCCACAGGAGACTGGTATCCGGCCAGGTCGTATATGCAGAAAGCCGTATTGTGCTTCCGTAGAAGCTCACAGGCCTCCCGATTCAGCCAGCTCCGATCGCGAAACTCGAACACGTACCGCGGCCCCGCCGGCAATCCTTCAAGAAATCCGGTAAACCGTTCTCCGTTAAAACGCCAGCGGGGCGGCAACTGGAAAAGAACCGGTCCCAGTTTCCCGCCCAGAGCGCCGACTTTTTCCAGGAACGTGGACAGGGCTTCCTCCGTGTGGCGAAGCTTTTTCATATGGGTGATATAGCGGCTCGCTTTTACGGCAAAGAAAAACCCCTCTTGGACTGTATCACGCCACTCTGCGAATGTCTCCCGTTCCGGAAGACGGTAAAAGGAGTTATTAATCTCCACCGTTTTAAACCGTTCGGCGTAATAAGGCAGAAACTCCCGCGCCGACAGATTCTCCGGATAAAACGGTCCTTTCCAGCTCTTATAATGCCACCCGGATGTACCCACCAAAATCATAGGAACGTTCTTATGTTATTACTTTATTCGATTTTCAGCATTCCAAAGGCCGGCACCTTGCCCGGTTCCGCCATTCCCACCGCCGGCACAAGTCCGAGACAATGTTAAAACGGCTTCCCCCGCATATACCTAGCGATTCAGAAGATCGGAAGGCATATCCTTAACTTTTCCACCAAACTCCTCGATCTTTTTCTTGTACTCTTCGACCAGCTCTTTCAGCTTATCAACTTGACCTTTAAGCTTTTCATTTTCTGTGGTCATGCTGCTCAATTTTTCTCCGAGTTCTTTCGCCTTTGCCTGTGCTTCACTGACCTTGTCCTCAAGGTCGGCACCCGCGCCCCTGGAAAGCTCGGCGATCTCAGCCTTCGCCTCTGCCAGCTCAGCCTTTACCTCCTCAAGTTCGGCTACCGTCTTTTCATGCTCGTCCTCGCTTACGCCACATCCTGCCAGTGCAAACACAAATACCACCAGCACCCCCAATGTTATGACCTGAAGCTTTCTCATGGGAATCTCCTTTCTTCTCCATGTATTTCACTATTAAAATTATTATATATTTTAATTTAAAACAAGGTGATAAAGCCAACTGAAGGAAGCGATCATTTTTCAAATGCCTGCCATTCCCGCCCGCGGTGATTTTTTCGGGAGTTGACAAAACCGCCAGTTCCTGCTTGAAAGAGTCCGCACCCGTGATTCAGACTTCTAAAGTTACGACTGCACATTCTTGGAGGATAGCATCAATGGATTACGAACAGATCACGTACAAACAGGA